>JASHPR010000102.1 GCA_030038015.1 Streptosporangiaceae bacterium | reverse complement strand
CGGCAGGTTCCGCGCGTCCCTGGAGAGCGGCACGGTCACAGTGACCGCGGAGGTCGGCCCGCCGCGCGGCGCCGACGCCGACGCGATCGCGGGAAAGGTGTCGCAGCTGCGCGAGTGGACGGCGGCGGTCAACATCACCGACAACCAGGGCGCCGCAGTGCGGCTGTCCAGCTGGGCGGGGAGCCTGGCCGCCCTGTCCGCGGGGGTCGAGCCGATCATGCAGGTCACCTGCAGGGACCGGAACCGGATCGCGCTCCAGTCCGACCTGCTCGGCGCGTCGGCCATGGGCATACCGAACATCCTGGTGATGACTGGCGACCACCCGAAGTTCGGCGACCACGCGGACGCCAAGCCGGTGTTCGACCTGGACAGCACGCAGCTGCTCTGGGCCGCGAAGACCATGCGGGACGACGGCAGGCTGCTGTCCGGCCGGGAGCTGAAGCCGCCGCCCAGCTGGTTCCTCGGCTCGGTCGAGAACCCGTCGGCCCCCCCGGTGGACTTCCGTGCGGCCCGCCTGGGCAAGAAGATCGCGGCCGGCGCCCAGTTCGTGCAGACCCAGTACGTTTTCGACGCCGGGGCCTTCGCCCGGTGGATGGCCCAGGTCCGTGACCTGGGGCTGCACGAGCGCTGCTACATCCTGGCCGGCGTCGGGCCGATCTCCTCGCTGCGCGCGCTCAGCCACCTGGAGGAGCGCGTGCCAGGCGTTCAGGTGCCCGCCGGGCTGAGCCGCCGGCTGCGCGGCGTCCCCCCGGACCGGGTCGCGGACGAGGCGATGACCGCCTGCGCCGAGACCATCAGCGAGATCAGGCAGATCCCCGGCGTCGCCGGGGTGCACATCATGGCCGTGGCCAATGAGCACCGGGTCCCGGTCATCCTGCAGCGGGCGGGCGTCCCGCCGGCGCTGCACGCGCGATCCGCCGCCGACGCCGCGGGCGGCGTGCCAGCGGGCCGGGCCGCGGCCGGAGGGGGCGGTCATGCTCGTTGACGTGCGCCCGGTGAGCCGGCTCCGGGGCAAGGACCCGGTGGACGTGACCGCGGCCCTGGGGCCGGCCGTCGAGGCGCTGTGCGCGAGCGCCGTCGACCTGTCCCGGGTCAGCCTGGTGTGCGACTGGATCCAGTACCGGTCCAGCTTCCGCGAGGTCGCCGACTACCGCCCGGTGCTCGCGCCGTGGCGCGGCGGCGCGGAGGCCGAGGGTGCCGGCACCGGCCTGGAGCCGCAGCCGGAGCCGCCGGCCGAGGCCACCCTCGAGATCGCCATCGACCTGCGGCGCTGCGCCGACACCGACCTCCGGGCGGCGGTCACCGGGCTGCTCGACGAGCACGCGGACCCGGGCAGCTCAACCCGGGTGCCGCTCGAGCCCTGGGTGACCGGCAGGCACAGCTGCATCTGGGGGTTCAACGCGCTGTACTGGCAGGCGCTGTCGCACTGGGAGCAGGCCACCGGCCGGGAGTACGAGCAGGCGCTGCCGGGCGGCGAGAGCGACGCACGCAACGTCGCGGCCGTCCGCGAGCTGATCCTGGAGATCTTCAAGACCTGGGACGACCTGGACGCCCGCAGCGCGCTGCCCCCCGAGCTGTACGTGGTTGAACTCGGGGTCGGCAACGGCAACCAGGCCAGGACCTGGCTGGATGAGTTCGTGGAGCTGTCGCGGGCGCACAGCCGCGACTACTACCGCCGGCTGCACTACATCATGTGCGACTACTCGCCGCACGTGCTCGGCCGCGCGCTCAAGGCCGTCGCCCACCATGGGGACCACGTCAGCACGCTGGTCGTGGACGCCACCCGCCCGGCGGTCAGCCTCGGCTTCCTGCGCGGCAAGGCGTTCCTCGTCTACGTCTCGAACGTCTACGACAACCTGCCCAGCGACGAGGTGGCGTGCATCGGGGGCCATACCTACCAGGTCGAGGTCAGGGCGTTCCTGCCCGGGGCCGACGCGGCGCGGATCGCGCAGCGGTTTTCCGCGCCGCCGCAGCGCGTCGCCGAGCTTGCCGACAAGCTGCTCCGGCTGGGGCCGGAACTGCTGTGCGAGGCCATGCCGCAGCACTTCGGCGGCACCGGGCAGGCCGTGGCCTTCTGGCGCGAGGTGTGGGCCGCGCTGCGGCTCCAGGAACGCTACCGGCCGCTCCGGGCGCTCGACCTGTACCAGGTCACGCCCGACCTGAACGGCGAGCTGCTGCGGTCACAGCTCGAATCGCACGGTGACATCCGGGTCCACGTCAGCAACGGCGCGCTCGGCAGCTTCGCCGGGACCCTCCCGCTGCTGCACCCGTTCGGCCGGCTCCTGTGCCACGACCTGTTCGTCGACGACGTGCGGCGGTACCACTCCGGGTTCTTCGGGCCCGGCAAGTACGACGGGTCGGTCGTGAACTGGGTCAACGGCCCGCTGCTCCGGCACATCGGCGGCCGCGCCGGCTTCGACGTCCGCATCTCGCCGTTCACTGCCCGGCCCTCCTCGAACATCAAGACGCTGACCGCGGCGGTGCGCGAATGAGCACGCCGCGGCGGCGCCGGGCGCCCGGGGACGGCCGGCTTCCCCAGGTCCTGCTGCCCACCACCGTGATCGGCTCGTACTCGGTGCCGGAATGGCTCGGCCAGCTGAAGAACGACTGCTACCGGCACCGCATCAGCCGCCGGTACCTGGACGAGATCCATGAGATGGCGATCAAGGCGGCCGTGGTGGACCAGGAGCGGGCCGGCATCGACATCGTGTCCGACGGTGAGCTGCGCCGCGACAATGACGTTGACTACCTGCTGGCCCGCATCCCCGGGGTGGAGATCGCGCGCCCGGACAAGGCCGACTACTTCGACTACTACGACGCAAGCATCGGCCACCCGCTGCCCGCGCCCGGGCGGGCGAATCTGGGGCTTGCCGAGGACTTCCGGTTCGTCCGCCAGCTCACCGACCGGCCGGTGAAGCTGTCCATGACCGGGCCCTATTCGCTGGCCCACCGGATCCACGACACCTCGGGCGCCGCGTACCCCGACCATGCCGGCCTGGTGCGGGCGCTCGCCGGGCTGCTCGCCGCCGAGGCCGCCGAGCTGGCCAGGGCAGGCGCGCGAGTGCTGCAGATCGACGAGCCGTTCCTGGCCGGCTATCCCGAGGACGTCGGGCTGGCGGTCGAGGCGGTCAACATCGTGACCGGCGGGGCGGACGTGACCTGGATCCTGCACGTCTGCTACGGCAACAGGTACGCGCGGCCGCTGTGGGAGGGCCACTACGACTTCCTGTTCCCCGCGGTCAAGGCGGCCAACGTGGACCAGCTGGCGCTGGAGTTCGCCCGCACCGGCGACGAGGACCTGGGGCTGCTCAGGCAGCACGACTGGGATCGCGGCCTCGGCCTCGGCGTGATCGACGTGAAGACCGAGCGGGTGGAGTCGCCGGACCTGGTCGCCACGCGCATCCGGCACGCGCTGCGCTTCGTGCCCCCGGACAAGCTCGTGATCAACCCCGATTGCGGCCTGCGCCACCTGCTGCCGGACATAGCGCGCGCTAAGCTCGCCGCCATGGTGGCCGGCGCGGCCATCGTGCGAGCCGAGCTCACTGCGCGGGCGCCCGCAGCCAAGACCAGCGTGAACGCCGGCGCGAGCGGGCCGGCCGCCGCGCCGGCCAGCCAAGCCGACGGTCCCAACACCACTGACCAGCCAGCAGTCCCAAGCAAGGGGTAAAGCAACGTGAGCGATCAGGACCAGGACGGATTCCACTTCACCTCCGAGTCGGTGACCGAAGGACACCCGGACAAGGTCGCCGACCAGATCTCCGACGCGATCCTGGACGCGGCGCTGACCGAGTACCCGGCCTCGCGGGTGGCCGTGGAGACGCTCGTGACGACCGGCCTGGTGGTCGTGGGCGGCGAGCTGACCACCGAGGCCCGCATCGACTTCGCCGACATCGCCCGCGCCACCATCTGCGACATCGGCTACAGCTCCGGCGAACTCGGCTACGACGGCCACACCGTGGGCGTGATGATCGCCCTGGACCGGCAGTCCCCCGACATCGCCCAGGGCGTCGACCGCTCGCACGAGACGCGGGGCGGTGATGCGGCCGGGGACGAATACGACCGGATCGGCGCCGGGGACCAGGGCATGATGTTCGGCTACGCGAGCAACGAGACGCCCGAGCTGATGCCTGCGCCGATCGCGCTCGCGCACCGGCTGGCCCGGCGCCTGGCCGAAGCGCGGAAATCCGGGGTGCTGCCTTACCTGCGGCCGGACGGCAAGACCCAGGTGACCGTGCGCTACGACGGCGACGGCAGGCCGGTCTCCGTCGACAAGGTGCTGATCTCGGCGCAGCACGCGGAGGGCGCCGAGGACAAGCTCCCCGATGCCCTGTGGACCGAGGTCGTCACCGAGGTGCTGCCCGCCGGCATGTACGACCCCGCCAAGCTGCGCCGCGAGTTCTACGTCAACCCGACCGGGCGGTTCGTGGTGGGCGGCCCCTGCGGCGACACCGGGCTGACCGGCAGGAAGATCATCGTCGACACCTACGGCGGGTCGGCCAGGCACGGCGGCGGCGCCCTGTCCGGCAAGGACCCCTCCAAGGTGGACCGGTCCGCGGCCTACGGCGCCAGGTACGTGGCCAAGAACATCGTGGCCGCCGGGCTGGCGGACCGGGCCGAGCTCCAGGTGGCCTACGCGATCGGGATGGCAAGGCCGCTGTCCCTGCACATCGACACGTTCGGCACCGAGAAGATCCCGCGGCCCGCGATCCTCGACCTGGTGCGCAAGAACTTCGACCTGCGCCCCGCCGCGCTGCGCGACAACCTGAACCTGCTCCGCCCCATCTACCTGCCGACCGCCGCCTACGGCCACTTCGGCCGGGACGAGGCGGGCTTCCCCTGGGAGCGCACCGACGTGGCCGGCCGGCTGCGCGAGCAGGCCGGCCTTTCCGCGCCGGCTGCCTCCGGCGCCGCCGCAGGCTGACGCCATCCCGCGTGCCAGAATCCAGGGATGCCCGACCCGTTCGATCTTGTAGTTCGCGGTGCTGAACTGGCCGTCCACGGTGGCCGGACGGAGGCCGCCGACATCGGCGTGCGTGACGGGCGCATCGCCCAGCTCGGCGGGGACATGACCGGCCGGGAGGAGATCGCCGCGGGCGGCCTGCTTGCGCTGCCCGGCGGCGTCGACGCCCACGTGCACCTGGTGTACCAGGGGCTCGCCGGGCAGCTCCGCCAGGCCGGGGCGCTCGGCCCGGCCGAGCCGTTCTGGGTGGACGACTTCTGGACCGGATCGCTCGCCGCGATAGGCGGGGGGATCACGACCGTCGGGAACATGACGTTCCCGCTGCCCGGCGAGTCCGCGCGCGCCGCCGTCGCCCGGGAGATGACCGGCGCCGCGCCCGAGGCCGCGGTCGACTGGTTCCTGCACCCGGTGCTGACCGATCTCGCCGCCGGCGCCGGCGGCGAGATCGCCGCGCTGGCCGCGGACGGGCACACCAGCGTCAAGGTGTTCCTGACCGACCCGCGAACCGCGGACCCGGCGGCCTTGCGGGCGGCCGCCGCCGCGGCGCGGCAGGCAGGCTCGCTTACCCTGCTGCACTGCGAAGCGGCAGGGCTGCTGGAACGACCCGGCCAGCAGCTGGTCGCCGAGGGCCGCGGGGCCCTGGCGAACTTCCCGGAATCCCGGCCGGTCGCCGCCGAAACGGCGGCCGTCGACCAGGCCATCGCGGTGGCCAGGGACACCGGGGCGCCCGTCTACATCGTGCACCTGTCCTCCGCGGCCGCGCTGGACCGCTGCCGCCAGGCCAGGGCCGCTGGCCTGCCGCTGCACGTCGAAACCCGCCCGCTGTACCTGCACCTGACCAGGGACCGCTTTGCCGAGCCCGATGCCGGCAAGTACGTCGGCGCCCCGCCGCTGCGGGAGCGGGCCGACCGGGACGCGCTCTGGGCGGGCCTCGCCGCCGGGGACATCGACACCGTGTGCAGCGACCACGCACCGTGGACGCTGGCCGACAAGCTCGATCCCGCACTGAACGTGCTCACGGCCCGGCAGGGGGTCGCCGACCTGGAGACGCTGATGCCCATGCTGTTCTCCGAGGGCGTCGTCACCGGGCGGATCCCGCTCGCCCAGTTCGTGGACCTGACCTCGGCGAACGCGGCGCGGCTGTTCGGCCTCTACCCGCGCAAGGGCGCCATCGCGGCCGGCTCCGACGCCGACCTGGCGCTCTGGGATCCGCAGCAGCGCCGCACCGTCGACGGCGCCCGCATGCGGTCGCGGGCCGGCTACTCGGTCTACGACGGGTGGCAGGTGCAGGGCTGGCCCAGAATCGTCATCCAGCGCGGCCAGGTGCTGCTGGCCGACGGCGAGATCCTCGCCCGCCCCGGCCAGGGCCGGTGGCTCCGCCGCAGCCCACCCGCTGTCCGATGATCCGGGAGGTCTCCGGCCGTCGGCCCATCACGGCAGGCCCGGCAGGGAAATGTGGTCGCCGGCGGTCGTTGGAGCAGCCGTCCGCGACCACGTTCCGGGCGGCTTCTTTCAGCCGATCTGGTAGTCCTCCTGGGTCGCCGCGTAGTCGGCGAAGAAGTCGAGGGCGAACGGGTTCGCCATCGCGTTGCGGTTGGCCGCCTCGTCCGCCGGCGCGCCGAGCAGGATCTTGCGCACCGGGACCTCCAGCTTTTTCCCGGTCAGGGTCACCGGGATCTCGGGCACCTGCACGATCCGGTCGGGCACGTGCCGCGGCGTGTACTCGCGCCGCAGCCGGTCGCGGATCTTGTCCTCGATCCGGGCGTCGAGCCGGATCCCGTCGGCCAGCTTCACGAACAGCGGCATGAAGAACCCGCCGCCCGGCAGGTCGAGGTTGACGATGAGCGCGTCGTCCACCTCGTCGATCGACGCCAGCACCGCGTAGACCTCGGCGGTGCCGATGCGGACGCCGTGCCGGTTCAGGGTGGCGTCGGAGCGGCCGAGCACGAAGCACCCGCCCCGCTCGTTGATCTTGAAGAAGTCGCCCTGCCGCCAGACCCCGGGGAAGTCGGCGAAGTAGGACTCGCGGTAGCGCACGTCCCCCGGGTCGTCCCAGAACCTGACCGGCATGGACGGCATGGGCTCGGTGATCACCATCTCGCCGACCTCGCCGATGACGCTCTCGCCGCGGTTGTTGAACGCCCTGGCGGCCACGCCGAGGTGCGGCGCCTGGATCTCTCCGGCGTAGACCGGCAGCGTGGGCACGCCGCCGACGAAGCCGGTGCAGACGTCGGTCCCGCCGCTGCCGGTGCAGACCCACACGTCCCGCTTGACGTTCTGGTAGAACCAGGCGGTGCACTCGGCGGAGACCGGCGAGCCGGCCGGCATGATGGCCCGGAGGTCCCCGAGGTCGAACAGCTCGCCCGGCACCACGCCGGCCCTGGACATGAGGTCCACGTAGGCGGGGCTGGCGCCGAAGAGGCTCACGCCGGCCTCCGCCGCGATCCGCCACAGCACGTCCGGGGCCGGGTAGCCGGGGCTGCCGTCGTAAAGCACCGGGCGCACGCCGAGCAGCAGCGAGCTGACCAGGAAGTTCCACATCATCCAGCCGCTGGTGGTGAAGAACAGCATCCGGTCCCCTGCCCGCAGGTCCATGTGGAACTGCTGCAGCTTCAGCTGCTCGAGCAGGATCCCGCCGTGGCTGTGCACGA
>JASHPR010000101.1 GCA_030038015.1 Streptosporangiaceae bacterium | reverse complement strand
GCACCGCGCCGCGGTGATCGACGCGATCAAGGAGACGGTCGGGCAGGTCCATGCCGAGGACGGATGTGAGCTGTACAGCCTGAACGAGGCGCCCGGCCGGCTGGTCATGATCGAGAAGTGGGCCAGCCAGGAAGCCCTCGACGTCCACGCCAAGGGGCCGGCCCTGGCCGCGCTCGGGCCGAGGCTGGCCGGCAAGGTCACCTCCGCGCCCGACATCATCGTGCTGCAGCCGGTCCCGGCCGGGGACCCGGCCAAGGGCACCGTCTGAGCAGGAGGCAGACATCCGCGGCACCGACTGCGCGGTGATCGTGACCGACGACGCCTACGGCGATCTCCTGGAGGGCATCGGCCGCGGCATGCCGCAGGTCTTCCACGCCAGCAGCGCCGGGTACGCGGGTCTTCTCGCGGCGTCCCGCGGGGCGGTCACCGCAGAGCTCCCGATGACGGCCACCCACAAGGTCAGCAAGCCGGCCCTGCGCCGCATGCTGTGGGAGGGCGAGGACCCGGTCTACGAGCGCACCGGCGCCGGGTATGTGCTGATGACGGCGGATCGCAAGGGCGCCATCGAAGCGGAATACGCCCGGCACGGCCGGGACCATCTGCTCCCGCTCTGACCGGCACGCACGCGGGCGCCGGGCGCGGACCAGCCCAGACGCCCGGCGAGCGGGCGGGCGGCTACTGGCTGGCCAGGTATTCTTCCCACACTTTCTTGGGCACGGTCATCCGCCAGGAGCCCACGATGAGGTCGCGCAACTCGTCGCGGTCGATCGCTGACAGCCAGACCCGGACCCAGTTGTAACGCATGTCCTGCGCTGCCGGCCGGTGGAACTTGTCCGGCTCGGATGCGATCAGCGCCTCCCGTTCTTCTCTGGGATAGCCGAATCCCAGCTCCGTCTCGTCTGGCGACAGGGACAGGAACACGATCCTCCCGACCCGGAACTTGACGCGGTCGCGGACGAGGGCCTCGTAAGCCCGCGGCAGTGACAGGGCGATCTCCCGGACATCGTCAGCGGTGACCATGCCGGCATTCTCCTAGCCCGGCCTCTCCGGAGCGACCTGCTCCGGCGGCGGGTGCCGTGTGGTCAGCGGGGGTCGGCGGCCCGGGCGGCCTCGTCGGCGGCCAGGGCGCGGGCCGGGACCCGGCCGGCCGCGGGGGAACCGCCGTCGGTCGTCGGGGTGTCCCACAGCTCGCGCATCCGGCGCCGGGACGGCAGCAGCAGGGCCGCCACGAGCGCCCCCGCCCCGAACAGCGCCGCGGACACCGTGAACGCCACGCTGTAGCCGTGCACGGCCGCCGCCGCCGGGGCCAGCGGGTCGGCGTGGTGCACGGCCAGGTAGCTGGCTGTCGCGGTGAGCGCCAGCGTGCTCAGCGCGGCGGTCCCGATCGAGCCGCCCACCTGCTGCATGGTGTTGACCAGCGCCGAGGCCACGCCGGAGTCCTGACGGGCAACCCCGGTGGTGGCGGTGTTGATCGCGGGCGCGAAGATCATGCCGAAGCCCAGGCCGAGGGCCAGCAGCGCGGGCAGGATGCTGCCGGCGTAGCTGGAGGTCACGGTGAGCTGGGTCAGGTGGGCCATGGCGCCGCCGCCGAGCAGCATGCCGGTCACCACCAGGGCCCGCGGCCCGACCCGCGGCAGCAGCACGATGCTGGAGCTGTTCGAGCCGAGCAGGATGCAGGCGACCATCGGCAGGAAGGCCAGCCCGCTGGTCACCGGGCTGTAGCCCTTGACCTGCTGCAGGTAGTAGGTGAGGAACAGGAAGACGCCGAAGACCGCGATCCCGGTCAGCCCGACCGAGATGTAGGCGCCGCCCCGGATCCGGTTCGCGATGACGCGCAGCGGCAGCAGCGGGTGGCTGACCCGGCGCTCGGCCAGCGCGAACGCGGTGAGCAGGATCACCCCGGCCGCGAGCGAGCCGACGGTCAGCGCCGCGGTCCAGCCGGCCAGCTCGGCGCGGGCGAAGCCGAAGACGATTCCGAACAGCCCGGCCGAGGCGAGCACGGTTCCCGGCCAATCCATCCGGGGGCGGCTGGCGGGCGGGCTGTTCTGCATGTAAGCCAGCGCGCCGGCCACGGCGATCGCGGCGAAGACCAGGTTGACGTACAGGGTCCAGCGCCAGGAGAGGTACTGGGTGAGGACGCCGCCGAGGATCAGGCCCACGGCGCCGCCGCCGCCCGCGACGGACCCGAAGACACCGAACGCCCGGCCGCGCTCGCGCGGGTCGCGGAACGTACTGACCAGGGTGCCGAGGGCGGAGGGCGCGAGGATGGCGCCGAACGCGCCCTGGAGCGCCCGGGCGGTCACGAGCATGCCGAAGGACACGGCGGCGCCGCCGAGCGCCGAGGAAAGGGCGAACCCGGCGAGGCCGGTGATGAAGACTCGCTTGCGGCTGAACATGTCGCCGAGCCGCCCGCCGGGCAGCAGCAGGCTGCCGAACGCCAGGGCGTACGCGGTCACCACCCACTGCCGGTCGCTGTTCGGGAAGCCCAGGGCGTGCTGGGCCGACGGCAGGGCGATGTTCACGACGGTGGCGTCCAGCACCACCATCAGCTGGGCGACGGCAACGATGACCAGGATGAGCCAGCGGTGGTCGCTGCGCTCGCCGCGCCGGGCGCCGGTGACGGATGTTACGGATGACATGGCGAGCTGGCCCCCATGGGAGAGACGTGGCTGGTACGGGTCGTGGTGCCTGGGGCGCATCCGGCGGTCATGCCGGGATCACCGGGCCGCCCGGTGCCGCGGCCAGCTTCCTGGCCGCTTCGTCCAGGCTGTCGAGCAGGCGCAGCAAGGTCTCCCGGTCCTCCTCGCTCAGCGCACCGAAGATCCGGGTGAGCGCGCGCTCCCGGGTGGCGTTCGCCACGTCCAGGCAGGCCTCGCCCGCCTCGGTGATGGCCACGAGCTTGGCCCGGCGGTCGGTGGCGTCCGGCCGGCGCTCGGCCAGGCCGAGGCGCTCCAGCCCGTCGACGATGTCGGTGATGGAGTGCGGGGACAGCTCGAAGTCGGCCGCCAGCGAGTTCTGGCGGGCCGGCCCATGCTCGCGCAGGCGCAGCAGCACCTTGGTCCGGGCCATGGACAGGCCGCAGCCGCTCATCTCGTCGTTGACCGCCCGCAGCATCCGGTGATGGACGGCGAGATACCGCTCGCCCACCTGCTCAGCCGTGATCATCGCTGCCCTCTGACATCCTCTGCCGCCGATCCGCCCCGGAGAGGCCTCACCTTGACAGAACTCATAATGAGGAGCATCACTGACTTATTCCGCGCCGAGGATCACCTGCGCGCCGGCCGGGGCGGGCGGCCGATGTGAACGAAGCCCACGGCAGGATGCGCTCTTGGCCATCATCCCGGCCCCGGTCACCGGCCGCGCCGGGTCACTGACCGCGGATCGCCGCGCTGCGCGCTGGCCGTGCGGCGGGCCTGGCCGGCGGCGCTTCCACCTTGAAATCTCAGATCATGGCGTCCGGCAGGATGGTCAGACGGGGTAGAGGCGGACCTTGACTCCGATGGAGTCGGTGATGTGGGTCAGGTCGCCGGGGTCGCTGGTGACGATGGGTGCCTGGAGCCGGACGGCGGTCGCGACGACGATCGCATCGACGATGTCTGCGGTGCCAGCGGCGGCGCAGGCGACCCCGGCGGCACGGCCGATGTGCTGGTCATCGGGCACGATGTCGCAGCCCGTGAGCACGCGGGAGATCTGGTGCTGCGGGCCGCCCCGCCAGGCCTGGGCCAGGACCACGACGGGCACGGTGGGTCGGACGCGCGCCGCGGTCAGTTCGTCGTGCAGAGCCAGGAAGTCCGGGCTGCGGTGTTCGGCGGCCAGCAGCGCGCCGGTGTCGTAGACGATGGTGGGCATCTAGCCCGCGGTCTGCTGCGGTTCGTCTTCGAGCAGGCCGGCCTCGGCAAGGAACTGCCGGGCGCGCTGGCGTGAGGCCGCAGGGAGGGGGCCGTGCTCCCGCTCGTACTCGGCCACCAGTTCGCGGGCGGCCGCGCGGCCAGCTGCCTGACGGGCGGCCGCATGGGCCTTCTCAGTGGCGGCTTCGGCGAGCCAGGCGGATACGGGCTTGCCCTCCCCGGCCGCGGCGGCCTTGATGGTCTCCTCAACCTCGGGGGGTACCGAGATCGACAGCTTCCGTGCGGTCACGCTGCCAGTGTATCGCTCGGTAGGAATTCATTCCTACCGAATGACGCGCACCTGAGCTGGGCCGTCCCGCACCTGAGCTGGGCCGTCCCGCACAGCATCGTGCACGTCATGGCAGTGTCCCGGGCGCACTCCGTTAAGCCCCCCGTCAGCCAGCGCAAGAAGACTGCTGGGAGCACTGCGTCCCAGGAGCCAGCGCGATGCGATCCCGCGAACGACCAGCAGCGGCCCGGCTGCCGATCCCGCAGCCCCCCGCCGCACCCGCGCCACCCCCGCCGCAGCCCGCGTCCGACTATGCCGAGCTGCTCCGCCTGGTCAAGCAGGCGGGGCTGCTGCGGCGGCGGCCCTGGAGCTACACCTGGAGGATCACGGCGGCGGCCACGCTGCTGGCGGCCGGGTGGGCCGCCTTCGTCCTGGTTGGCGACTCATGGTGGCAGCTCGCCGTGGCCGCGTTCCTGGCCGTCATGTTCACCCAGGTCGGGTTCCTGGGCCACGACGCCGGGCACCGGCAGATCTCCGGCTCCCGGCGGGTCAGCTACCTGCTCGGCATCCTGCTCGGCAATCTCGGCATCGGGCTGAGCTACGGCTGGTGGGTCGGCAAGCACAGCCGCCATCACGCTCATCCCAACACCCAGGGCGCGGACCCCGACATCTCCATGCGCGTGCTGGCGTTCACCCCTGCCCAGGCGCGCGCCGGCCGGGGCCTGTACCGGGTCGTGTTCCGCTACCAGGCGTACCTGTTCTTCCCCCTGCTGCTCGGCGAGGCGTTCAGCGTGCACGCCGCCAGCATCCGCGCCCTGGCCGCCCGGGACGCCCGCGGCAGGCCGGCGGAGGCGGCCCTGCTCGCCCTTCACCTGCTGGGCTACCTCGCCGCGGTCGCCCTGGTGCTGCCGCCGGTGAAGGCCGTCGTGTTCGTCCTGGTGCAGCAGGGGCTGTTCGGGCTGTACCTGGGGGCCTCCTTCGCCCCCAACCACAAGGGCATGCCCATCCTGGATGCGGCCGACAAGACCGACTTTCTCCGCCGCCAGGTGCTCACCTCCCGCAACGTCCGTGGCGGGTGGCTCACCGACCTCGCCCTCGGCGGCCTCAACTACCAGATCGAGCACCACCTGTTCCCCTCCATGCCGCGGCCCAACCTGCGCCGCTCTCAGGCCATGATCAGGGAGTTCTGCCGGCAGCGCCGGCTGCCGTACGGCGAGGCCGGCCTGATCGGCTGCTACGCCCAGGCGCTGCGCCATCTCGCCGTCGCCGGCAGGCCGCTCCGCTCCGGCCCGGCACGGCCCGGCTGCCTCCCGGCGCAAAGGTGACCGGCCGCCAGGGGCTATGATTCCTGTTCCGGTCAGTGTATTGTCTAGCATCTCCATGGGAAACCTGGGGAAGTGAGCGAAAGGGACATCACGGGACATGACTACGGTCACCAACGGCGTCAACGTGCAGGCACTGCTCGAGGCGCGCGAAGCGCTGAAGGATGCGCCTGAGGCCGCCCAGTTCACCTGGCGCGCGTCTGCCACGTGGCAGAGCGGCGTGCACAGCACGATCAAGGTCCAGAGCTTCTTCGGTCTCGGGCAGGAGCAGAGCCACAAGGAAGAGTCGGTGTTCGAAGCCGACCACCCCGAGGTGTTCGCGGCAGAGGACAACGGGATCACGCCGATCGAGTACCTCATCGTCGGCCTCGCGAGCTGCCTGACGGCGGGCGTGGCGTCCGTCGCCGAGAACCGCGGCATCCAGCTCCGCTCGGTCGAGGCGACCGTCGAGGGCGCGCACGACATCCGCGGGATCCTCGGTGCCGACTCCGACGTCCGCAACGGCTACAACGACATCAAGGTGACGTTCAACATCGACGCGGACGCATCGAGGCAGGAGATCGAGGCGCTGGTGGCCCAGTCCCAGAAGCGCTCCGCCGTGTTCGACGCGCTCACCAACCCCACGAACGTCACGGTCGAGGTCGCCTGAGGGGCCAGGCCATCGAGCGCACCACCGCGGTCGTCATCGGGGCGGGGCACGCGGGCCTCACCGCAAGCCACTTCCTGAGCGGCCGGTCGATCGATCACGTCGTGCTCGAGCGCGGCGAGGTGGCGAACTCCTGGCGGCACGAGCGCTGGGACTCGCTGCGGCTGCTTACCCCCAACTGGCAGAGCCGCCTGCCGGGCCTTCGCTACGAGGGCCCGGATCCGGACGGCTACATGACGGTGGCGGAAGTGACCGGGTTCATCGAGCGCTTCGCCGCGATCTCGCGCGCTCCCGTCCGGGCCGGCGCTGACGTCACGTCGGTGCGGCGCACCGACGGCGGGTACCAGGTGACGACGAGCCGCGGCGAGATTCACTGCCGGGCGGTGGTCATCGCCAGCGGCGCCTGCAACCAGCCGGCGGTGCCGCGGTTCAGCGATGCGGTGCCGGCGTCCGTCGAGCAGCTGACGCCGTTCGACTACCGCGACCCCGCGAAGCTCCCCGACGGCGGCGTCCTGGTGGTGGGCGCGTCGGCGACCGGCGTGCAGCTGGCGGCCGAGCTGCAGCGATCGGGCCGGCCGGTGACCCTCTCGGTAGGGGAGCACGTGCGGCTGCCGCGCACGTACCGCGGGCGCGATGTGCTCTGGTGGATGGACGCGTCGGGCCTGTGGGACCAGCGGTACGACGAGGTCGAGGATCTCACCCGGGCCCGGCGGCTGCCCTCGCCCCAGCTCGTCGGGACTCCTGAGCGGGCGACGCTCGATCTCAACGCGCTCGCCTCGATGGGCGTCGAGCTGGTGGGCCGCTGGGCAGCCGTCCGCGACGGCCGGGCGCTGTTCTCCGGCGGCCTGCGCAACGTGTTCTCGCTCGCGGACCTCAAGATGGAGCGCCTGCTGGGCACGTTCGACGAGTGGGCCCGGGCGGACGGGCGGGACGCCGAGGCCGGCCCTCCCGAGCGCTTCCCGGCCACGCGCGTGCCCGAGCCGGCGCGGCTGCAGCTCGACCTGCGCAGCGGCGAGATCCGCGCGATCGTGTGGGCGACGGGTTTCCGGCCCGACTACGGGTGGCTCGACGTGCCCGTGACCGACGCGAAGGGCCATCTGCGCCACGACGGCGGCGTGGTCGCCAGCCCGGGACTGTACGCGCTGGGGCTGCCCGTGCTGCGGCGGCGCAAGTCCACGTTCATCTACGGGATCGAGAACGACGCACGTGAGGTGATCGATCACCTCACGCGGCACCTGGCGGTGCGCCGGTAGCCCCGGCTGCACTCGCCGCGCGCTGCACCTTGGCCGCGAGCAGCCGGGCGCACTGGCGCCCAGGCTGGTCATGGCCTCGGCCCACGTCTTGCTGCGCCGGCCGCAAGGCGACCAGGCTGCCGATGACATGGCGGACCGTCGCGTTCGGCGTGAACGAGACGAGCAGGTCGTGAAGCTCGCGGGACGCCGGTCAGGAGTGCTCCGGTGCCGCAGCGCCCAGGGGAAGGGACCCGACGGTATGCCGCGGCGGCATGAATCGCCCGGGGTCCATGAAGCTGATGTCCGTGGCGGTCGTTCCCTCGCAGATCAGGTCGGCCGCGACGGCCCCGAGCGAAGACGCCATCTTGAACCCGTGACCGGAGAAGCCGGCGGCAATGACCACCCCGTCCATGCCTGGCACGAAGCCGAGCAGCCCGGTCTCGTCGGCCGTGTACCCGTCGGCGCACAGCACCGCCCTGACCGGCCTGGGGACCAGGGCGGGCAGGAAGGTGGCCACCCAGGATCGCACCGTGTCGAGATGACGGGGATCCCAGGTGAGCGGGCCGGCCGTCGAGGCAACCTCGTCGAGGTAGATGCTTGCCGCCACTTTCACGGTCCACCCGTCGGCGCTGGGGAAACCGTAGAACCGGGCATCGTGAGAGCTGCGGATGAACACCTGCTCCGGCTGGCTCCGGAGCAGGTCCTGGTCGGCGATGGGAAACCAGGTCAGCACCTGGGGGAGCACCGCGAGGTGCGTTCCCAGCGCGGCGCAGGCCGGCCCGGCGCCCGTCCCGGTGGCCACCAGCACCCGCGAAGCGCGGACCTCCTCCTGATCCGTCCGCACCGACCACCGGTCACCGCGGCGTTCCAGGCCCCGGACCTCCCTGTTGCCCAGGAACGAGGCCCCGTGGCGCTGGGCAAGCTGGAGGGCGCAGAACACGGCGTGCTCGCTGCGCAGGTAGCCGCCCTGGGGATCGAAGAGGGCCACGTCACCATCGCGGATGACGTGCTGGGGCAGCCGCCGCCGCGCCTCTTCCCCGGTCACGACCTCGAAGCTGAGGCCGCGCTCGCGGCCAGCCCGCAGCAGGGCGGCATGGTCGGGATGATCGTCATCCATGATGGTCACCACGCCGGTGACGGTGAGCAGATCCGCCCCGCTGGCCGCTTCCAGCTCGCGCCACAGGTCGCGGGCGCGCTGCAGGAGGGGCGTGTAATGCCCGCCCTCGGCGTAGACCATCCGGAACACCCGGGACTCGCCCGCGTACGCCGAGAACGGCCCGGGGATCGTGAACCGGTCGATGCCGACGACGCCCAGCCTGCGCGCCGCGAGCTGCCAGCTCGCCATGCTCCCGACCGAGCCAGCCCCGATGACCACGACATCCGTCTCGAGGACCGTCATCGCCTCCTCGCCCGTGGGTTCCAGCTCGCCCGGTGCATCACATAGCCGTCTGGATCGGCGGGCGCCTGGTCCTCGCCGAAATGGATCACCCGGCGCTTGACTCGGACAGCCCCAGCATGCTGGACATGCCCCCATCGGGGATGGCGACCGCGCTCACCAGCGGGCGGCCCGGCCCGCCCGGCCGGCCAGTCCTGCAGCGCCGCGGTCAGCGCGGGAACGCTGCGCTCGCTGACGGTCATCCTGAGCGTCTCGTCCGCGGGCGATCTGCCGCCGGAGTGGCCACGGCGACCTCCTATCCCTATCCGCGGTCGGCCTGCCCGCCGCAGCCCGCGGACTGCCCGCCGCCGGGAACGCTCCATCCCAGGTTGCGGGCCGGCCGCCAGAATAAATTGAAACGTGTTCTAGCGAACGCTAGCGAGCCCGGCCCTCGCGGTCAACGGCCGGCAACGGAGCGCCGGGCGGGCCGTTTCCGGCTGGGCGGCCGGACACCATGACATGGTCCTTATCTCGGTCCAGGCGCTATGACATGGTGATTTATCCTGGTTTGGTGGGACCTTGTGCTCTAGGCATTTCCAGGACCTGGCGGTAGTCATGAATTATGCGGACTAGCCCGATTATGCGCACAAGCCTGCCCGGAGCGACGGCACCGCCTCCCGCGGTTGCCGGACCCGGCCGGACACGCCCACCCGTGCGGGACCTGGCCGTGGTCCCGGCCTGCGTGGGTGCTGTCTACCGCGGCGCCCCGGCGGCGCCGGCGCGTACCTTGTGGCAGATCCTGCAGGCCACGGCGGACGCGTTCCCGGCAGCCGCCGCGATCGACGACGGCCGGTCGGTGCTTGATTACCTCGGCCTGCTCCGGCAGGTGCGGCGGGCCGGTGACCGGCTCGTCTCGATGGGCATAGGCGCGGGCGACCGGGTCGGTGTCCGCGTCACGTCGGGCACGGCGGAGCTGTACATTTCCATCCTCGCCGTGCTGTCGGTCGGGGCGGCCTACGTGCCGGTCGACGTGGATGACCCGGCAGGCCGTGCCGAGCTGGTCTGGTCCGCGTCCGGCGTCTGCGCCGTCGTCGGCGATCGCGGTGAGCTGACCTGGCGCGAGGTGCGGCCGGCCGGCATCGGCCCGCGCTGCCCCGTGCCGGAAGACGACGCGTGGATCATCTTCACGTCCGGCACAAGCGGCATCCCGAAGGGCGTGGCCGTCACCCACCGCAATGCGGCGGCGTTTGTCGATGCCGAGGCGGACCTGTTCCTGCGCGGTGACCCGCTCGGTCCCGGGGACCGGGTCCTGGCCGGCCTTTCGGTGGCCTTCGACGCCTCCTGCGAGGAGATGTGGCTGGCCTGGCGTCACGGGGCCTGCCTGGTGCCGGCCCCCCGGTCGGTGGTCAGGACGGGTCCTGAGCTGGTCACCTGGCTGGTGCAGCGGCGGGTCTCCGTGGTCTCGACCGTGCCGACGCTGGCGGCCCTGTGGCCAGGGGGCCTCCCGCACGGCGTCCGCCTGCTGATCCTGGGCGGTGAGGTCTGCCCGGGCCCGCTGGCCGGCAGGCTCGCGCAGCAGGGCGCCGAGGCGTGGAACACCTACGGGCCGACCGAGGCCACGGTGGTGTCCTGCGCGGCGCGGCTGTCTGCCGGCGGGCCGGTGCGCATCGGGCTGCCGCTGGACGGGTGGTCCCTTGCCGTCGTCGACGCCGGGAGCGGCGAGGTGGTCCCCTGGGGGGAGGTCGGCGAGCTGGTCATCGGCGGCGCCGGGCTGGCGCGCTACCTGGACCCCGGCAGGGACGCCGTGGACTTCCGGCCGCTGGCGGCCCTGGGCTGGGACCGGGCTTACCACACGGGTGACCTCGTGCGAGCCGACCCCGCGGGCCTGGTCTACCTCGGCCGGGCCGATGCGCAGGTGAAGATCCGCGGCTATCGCATCGAGCTGAGCGAGATCGAGGCTGTGCTCATGCAGCTGCCCGGGATCGCGCTCGCGGCCGTCACCACCTGCGAGCCCCAGCCGGGCGTGGTGGAACTGGCCGGGTACTACACGGTTCAGGACGGCGCCGCGGCACCGGGCAGGCAGGTCATCGGCGAGTACCTGCGCAACCGCCTGCCGCGGCACATGGTGCCGGCCTACCTGGAAGAGCTGCCGGCCATGCCGCTCCTCCCCGACGGCAAGGCCGACCGCAAGCACCTGCCGGAGCCGGCCAGGTCAGGCCGCATCGCGGCCGGCGGGCCCTACGTCCCGCCCGCGACCCCCGGCGAGCAGGCGCTGGCCGGCGCGCTGGCGGAGCTCCTGGGGCTTGAGCAGGTCTCAGTGGACAGCCAGTTCTTCGACGACCTGGGCATGAGCTCGCTGCTTGTCGCGCACTTCTGCGCCAGGGCCAGGGAGCGGCCGGGGTCACCGCCGGTGTCGAGCCGGGACGTGTACCTGCATCCGACCATCCGCAGCCTGGCAGCTTCGGCCACAGCGGCGCCTGGAGTTCCCGGCCGGCCGGCCGGCCCGCCGGGGCCGGGGGAGGTGCGGCGGGCTGGCACCGCGGCGTACCTGGCGTGCGGAGCGGTGCAGCTGCTGGCCTTCGTCGCCTCGGTGTTCCTCGCCGCGGCGGTCCTGTGCGGCGGCCTCACCTGGATCTCCGGCGGCGTCGGCGTGGCGGGCCTCTACCTGCGGTCGCTGGCCTTCGGCACCGGCGTCTTCTTCCTGCTCTGCGGCCTGCCCGTGCTGCTCAAGTGGACCCTGGTGGGCCGCTGGAAGCCCCAGGAGATCAACGTCTGGAGTGCCTCCTATCTGCGCTTCTGGCTGGTGAAAACCCTGGTTCAGGCGAATCCGCTGGCGCTCTTCGCCGGCTCGCCCGTCTACTCGCTGTACCTCAGGGCACTGGGAGCCAAGATCGGCCGCCGCGTCGTCATCTTCTCCAGGACCGTGCCCGTCTGCACCGACATGCTCACCATCGGCGATGACACGGTGATTCGGAGGGAGTCGTCGTTCACCGGCTACCGGGCCGTTGGCGGCGTCATCCAGACCGGGCCGGTCAGCATCGGCCGGGAGGCTCTGATCGGTGAACACACCATGCTGGACATCCGCACCTCGATCGGGGACGGGTCCCAGCTGGGGCACACGTCATGCCTGTATGAGTCCCAGGCCGTTCCTGACGGCCAGCGGTGGCACGGATCCCCCGCGCAGCGCACCGACGTCGATTACCGCTCCGTCGGCCCCGTCCCCTCCGGCCCGCTGCGCCGGGTGGGGTATGGGAGCCTGCAGCTGGCCAGCCTGATCTTCGTGACCCTGCCGCTGGCGGCCGCCGCTGCCGTGGCAGCGCTGACCAGGCTGCCAGGCGTTCTCGCTTTCGCTGCCCTCGGGGCGAGCGGGCTCACGATGGTGAGCTTCTACACCGACGGGCTGGTGCTCTCCGCGGCGCTGTTCGCCGGGGCGATCGTGCTCGGGGCGGCCATCATCGTGACGGTTCCGCGTGTCCTGCGCCGGTTCATAAAGCCAGGCCGTGTCTACCCGCTCTACGGGCTGCGTCACTGGGTGCACCGGGCAATCCGCCGGCTCACCAACGTGGGCTTCTACCTTGAGCTCACCGGGGACAGCTCCTATGTCGTGGGGTACCTGCGCGCCCTGGGCTACCGGCTGCCGGACTTCGAGCAGACAGGCTCGAACTTCGGCGCGGACCTTGAGCACGAGACCCCGTTCTTGGTCGAGATCGGGCGGGGCACGATGATTGCCGACGGCGCCACCCTCATCGACGCCGACTACTCCAGCACATCGTTCCGCGTGACGCCGCTGTCGATCGGGCCCCGCAACTTCCTCGGAAACGCGGTCGCCTACCCGGCCGGCGGCCGGACGGGCGAGAACTGCCTGATCGCCACCAAGGCCATGGTGCCCCTGGACGGGCCGGTCCGGGCCGACACCGGGCTGCTCGGTTCGCCGTCCTTCGAGATCCCCCGGTCGGTCACCACCGACCATCGCTTCGACAGCCTCAGGACCGGGGAGGAGTTCCGCCGCCGGCTCCGGGCGAAGAACCGGCACAACCTCGGCACGATGGCGCTGTTCCTGGCCGTGCGGTGGGTGGACGTCTTCGTCATCACGCTGCTCGCCATGGGGTCATGGGAGTTTTACCGCGGCAACGGGGTGCTGGCGCTCGCCGGGCTGACGGTCGCGGCACTGGTGTTCAGCTTCGCGTACTTCATCACCGTCGAGCGCGCCCTGCTGCGGTTCGGATCCCTGCGGCCGCAGTACTGCTCCATCTACGACCCGTACTTCTGGTGGCACGAGCGCTACTGGAAGCTGCTGGCGCCCCTCCTCGGGATGTTCAACGGCACGCCGTTCAAGGGCCTGGTCTGGCGCCTGGTCGGCGTCCGGGTCGGCCGGCAGGTCTTCGACGACGGGTGCGCCATCGCCGAGCGGACGCTGGTGACGATCGGCGACCACTGCACGCTCAACGCCGGCTCGGTCATCCAGTGCCATTCGATGGAGGACGGCATCTTCAAGGCCGACTACACCGTCCTGGAGGACGGCTGCACCGTCGGCGCCGGCGCCCTCGTCCACTACGGCGTGACCGTGGGCCAGGGTGCTCAGCTCCGGCCCGACTCCTTTGTCATGAAGGGGGAACAGGTGCCAGCCGGGGCACGCTGGGGCGGCAACCCCGCTCGCGCGATATGACGGCCGCAGAGCGCCGGGCCGCCTGCAGGGCCGCATTGCGCTATCCGCCGGTGAGGTGGGTATGGAGGGGAAGCCTCCTGGACACGACGGCCGGCCGCTGCGCCGCGGGCTGCCCGGCCAGCTTCGAGGTCGATCGCATCGACGACGCGCAGAGCGAGGGGTGGAGCGTGCTGCTGCGCGGCTCGGCCATTGTCGCCGGCACGGGGGACGAGCCCGCCGCGGTGGAGCCGTGGGCCGGCGGTGCACCGGTCCGCCGGGTCAGCCTGCTGCCGCGGATCGTGACCGGCCGGCGCATCATCGTGGAGTGACCGCGCTGCTCAGGCCTCCTCCAGAGGGGCAAGGTCGGCGGCCTGCTCCGTCTCGCCCATCCGGTCAGACCGCCTTCTCTCCTCGATCTCCGCGAAGAACGGCGACGATGGCGAGGCCCGCCACAC
>JASHPR010000100.1 GCA_030038015.1 Streptosporangiaceae bacterium | reverse complement strand
GGGCGCCGCGCCGCCGCCCTCCCCGGCCGCGCCGCCGCCGAGCGCCGCCGCGGCATCCTCGTCGATCGCCGCGCCGAGCGCGCGCAGCGCGGCGGCCATCAGCAGCGTGTCCCTGGCGCGCAGTGGGTTGGTGATCACGGTCGGGCCGTCGGCGAGCGCGGCCAGAATAAGCGCCCGGTTGGTCACCGACTTCGACCCGGGCGGCCGGAGCCGGGCACGCACCGGCCCGCTCGCGGCAGGCGCCCGCCAGTCCGGGCCCTGCCCATGTCCGGAACCTGCAGCCGCGTGCATGGTGCCGAGCGTACTGGCCGTCGCGCCCGCGGTGCGCAGCGCCGCATCACGCCGGGCGGCGGACCTGCGGCCACGCCCGGCTCCGGGCCCTGGTGCGGTGGCGGCTGGCAAGGAAACGTCTCGCCGAGGTTTGGCAAACCCGAATGTTGGCTATTAACTGGCACAATCTGTGCTCACCACCTCCGCGGGAGAGCACAACCGCGGGAAACCAGACCCGCCGAGCCCCCTAAGTGGTCAGGGTGAGGACATGTGTGGCCGGTATGCGTCAGCGCGCAGGCGCGTAGAACTCCTCGAGGAGTTCCGCGTCGAGCGCGACCGTGTTTCCGAGCCGCTCGAGCCCGACTACAACGTCGCGCCGACCAAGCGGGTCTACGCGGTCGTCACCCGCGAGGAGCGGGAGCTGCGCGTGGCCCGGTGGGGGCTGGTGCCGTTCTGGGCGAAAGATCCCAAGATCGGAAGCCGCCTGATCAACGCGCGGGCCGAGACGGTGGCCTCCAAGCCGGCCTTCCGGCAGGCGTTCCGGCGCCGCCGGTGCCTGCTTCCGGCGGACGGCTACTACGAGTGGCAGCGGCCGGACGGCGGCAGCAGCGATGAGCCCGGCGGCGGGGACCGGGCGGGCGGGGCTAAGCAGCCCTACTTCATCACCCGGGCTGACGGCGGCCCGCTGGCTTTCGCGGGCCTGTACGAACTGTGGCGGGATCCGGCGCTGCCCGATGATCACGAGCGGGCGTGGCTGTGGACAGTCACGATCATCACCACGAGCGCCCCGGACGATCTGGGCAGGATCCACGACAGGATGCCCATGGTGATCGAGCCGGGCCGGTGGGCGGACTGGCTCGACCCGGCATGGGACGACCCGGCGAGCCTGACGGCCCTGCTGGCCCCGGCAGCCTCGGGCGGCCTGGTCTCCTACCCGGTGTCAACGGCCGTCAACTCCGTCCGGAACAACGGCCCGGAGCTGATCAAGCGCATCCAGCACGTCCAGCGCACCCAGCCAGGCCCGGGAGGCCCGGGCCCTGACCGGGGCGCACCCAACGCCCGCTCCCCTAGATCCCGGAGCGCCGCGTCCCACGCAGCCTCTGGCAGCGCTCCCGGCAAGCTGCTGTAGCGCCCCAGAGCTGACATCCGGCCTGGCGGCAAGCAAGCCGATCGGCGCTGCCAGCCTTATGCGGATAGGAGGTAGGTTTCGATGGATACCGCCACCGCTCGCAAGCGCCTGGAAGAGATCCGGGGCGAACTCGAACGGTCCATTGCCGTGCTCAAGGGAGAGCAGGACTCCGGCGAGCGGGTCTCGGACTATCCGCAGGATCCCGCGGACGCCGGCGCCAACCTCTCCGAATCGGAGCGCACCCAGGCCGTCCTGCACGTCGCCAGGGCGCAGCACGCCGAGGTGCTCGATGCCCTGCACCGGATCGAGACCGGCACGTACGGCATCTGCGTCGACTGCGGCGGCGAGGTTCCCGAAGGGCGGCTTGAGGCCAGGCCGGAGGCATCCCGCTGCGTATCATGCCAGGCGAAATGGGCACGGTCGAGGCGATGACGCCGCGGCCGGAATGATGACGCCCCGGCCGGAATGAAGCAAAGGCGCAGCGTGTTGCAACGCCTGTGCCCATAGCAAGCTGCCCGCCGCGCGACCACATCACGAGCCCCAATGGCGCCTCGATGGTGATGGCACGCGAGTTCGGCGGGCCCGGCGTTATATCCTCCGGCCGAGGCACTTGGCAGCACGGCAGGTGGCCAGACGGCCGCCCGCAGCCAGCGACCGCGGAGGGGGTGAGTCCGGTCCCAGAGACACTGGAGCAGCGCAGCGAGCGCTTTGAGCATGATGTCCTGCCGTACCTGGATCAGCTGTATGCGGCGGGGATGCGGATGACCCGCAATCCCGCGGATGCGGAGGACCTGGTGCAGGAGACCTTCGCCAAGGCGTACGCCTCCTTCCACCAGTTCCAGCCCGGGACGAACCTCAAGGCCTGGCTGTTCCGGATCCTCACCAACACGTTCATCAACACCTACCGCAAGCGGCAGCGTGAGCCGCAGCGCGCCGGCAACGAGGAGATCGAGGACTGGCAGCTCGCCAGGGCTGCGTCGCACACCTCGTCCGGGCTGAAGTCCGCGGAGGCCGAGGCGCTCGAGCGGCTTCCCGACTCGGACGTCAAGGCGGCGCTGCAGGCTCTGCCCGAGGAATTCCGCATCGCGGTCTACCTGGCCGACGTCGAAGGCTTCGCCTACAAGGAGATCGCCGACATCATGGGAACCCCGATCGGGACCGTGATGTCACGCCTGCACCGCGGGCGCCGGCAGCTCAGGGAGAGCCTCCAGGACTACGCGGCCAAAGAGGGCCTGGTCAGGGCGGCGTCTACCGCCCCCGACGAGGCGCCGCCATCGGGCGGCGAGCCCGGGAAGGACGCGGGATGAGCTGCGGGAAGCCTCATGACATGCCGTGCAGCGAGGTGCTGGCGCGGGTTTACTCCTACCTGGACGGCGAGATCGAGGACAACGGCATCGCCGAGATCCGCGAGCACCTCGATGAGTGCGGCCCGTGCCTGCGCGAGTACGGGCTGGAAGAGGCCGTGAAGCGGCTCGTGCACAAGTGCTGCGGCGCCGAGGCCGCGCCCACCGGGCTGCGGGACAAGGTGCTCGTCCGGATCCAGGCGATCCGGGCCGAGCTGGAAGTGTCCGAGTTCCGGGCGGACTAGCCCGCCTCGCTGCCGGCGATCCGGGCCCGATGCCGCGCAGGCGAAGCCGCGCAGGCGAAGCCGCGCAGGCGAAGCCGCGCAGGCCGGGAAGCGGTCACGCCACCGGAGGGCCGCCGCGTTACCGGATCCTCACCACGATCGCGGCTCGCGGTACTTTGATCACATATTGAATTGGCGCGTGTGCATTGCACGCACATTGTGGCGGGGGTCTTCGCTCAGGCGTTCAGCCGGGTTACTCTGAGTGGCGGCGTCTGGCCACGCGCATTTCGCTACTCGCAAATTGCGGCGAATCAGGGCCGAGCTGGTTATTTTGCTGGTCACATCGAGGGTGCTGAGGGCCGACGGCGAGGGGGTCATGGGCAGGGTCTCGCGGGCTGCATGGGTGTACATAGCGGCGGTCGTCGTTGCGGCGGCCTCGGTCGTCGCGCCCAGCCTCTCCGGCCCTCCCATGGGCACGGCGTGGTGGCTGTCGCTCGGCGTGCTCATGCTGCTGTTCCTGATCTGCGATTCGACCCCCACGCCCCTCGCGGCGCGGCAATCGGCCTGGTCGCCGAGTTCGTCGGCCACCCTGGCGGCGGTGGTGCTGCTCGGGCCGGCCGGCGCGGCCCTGGTCGGCGCCGTCTCGGTGCTGAGCCTGCGGCGCAAGCTGCTCCTGGCCGAGCGGGTGTTCAACGGCGGGATGTACGCCGTTTCCGGTTTCGCTGCCGGGCAGACCTTCGTCGGGCTTGGCGGCCATATCGGCCTGCCCAGGCCCGACGATTTCCCCGCGATCGTCTGGCCGTTCGCCGCGGCCGCGGCCGCGCATGTGTTCGTCAACCTCGGCCTGATGTGGGGCGTTCTGCAGCTGACCCGCAGCGACGGCCCGCGCCGGGCCCAGCTCGAGTCCAGCCTGCCGCTGCTGCTGGCTTCCGACCTGGGCTACGCGGCGCTGGGCCTGGTGATCGCGGCGCTGTGGACCGTGATGGGGCCGTTCGCGGCCGCCCTGGTGCTGGTCCCGCTGTTCGTCGCGCGCTGGGCCATGGGCCAGTTCGCCGAGCAGCAGCGGGCGTACGGGGCTACCATGGCCGCGCTCTGCCAGGCGGTCGAGACCAAGGACTTCTACACCCGCGGCCACAGCGAGCGGGTATCCCGCGGGTCCGGCATGATCGCCCGACAGATCGGCATGCGCGCGGACCGCACGGAGGCGATCATGTTCGCGGGCATGCTGCACGACGTCGGCAAGCTGGGGGTGCCCACCAAGGTGCTGCAGAAGACCGGGCCGCTGACCGAGGAAGAGTTCGCCGCCATCCAGCTGCACCCGCTGCGGGGGCTGGAGATCGTGCGGGAGATCGGCTTCCTCAACGAGGCCCTGGCCGGAATCATGCATCACCACGAGAGAGTCGACGGGACGGGCTACCCGATGGGTTTCGCCGGCGACGAGATCCCCGAGTTCGCCCGGGTCATCGCCGTGGCCGACGCCTTTGACTCGATGACGTCGACCCGCTCCTACCGCGAGGCGCGCCGGATGAGCGAGGCGATCGAGGAGCTGCGCAAGGGCGCGGGCAGCCAGTTCGACCCGGCCATGGTCGAGGCGTTCATCGCCGCCCTGCACCGGGACGGCTGGCGGCTGCCTGAGCGCGCCGCGGCGCCGGCCGACCGCCAGACGGTGACCGCACAGGACCACGACGACCCCACAGCGCCGCTGCGGGTCATCGAGACCAACTGACCGCAGGAGGAACGGGTGGCGATCCGCCAGGCCGACGACCGGCTGCCCTCATGGCAGACCATGGACTCGGGCCGGCTCCTGCTCCTCGCCGCGGTGGGGATGATGGTGGTGGCCGCCGTTGCGCACACGGCCGCCGTCCGGGTAACCCAGCCGCAGACGGCGATCGCGTTCGGGTCGGTCATCGCCATCGGGGAACTGCTCAGGCTCAGGCAGCAGGGTGGCAGGGAGGCGGCGCCGATCGCGACGGCGGCGGCGCTCGCCTACGCGCTGCTGCTGCGGGTCGGCGAGCTGCCCAGCGGGCAGCCGATGCCCCGGGTCGCCGCCCTGCAGGTGATCACGGTGACCGCCGTCGGCATGACCGTCGGGGCCCTGCCGCACATCGCGGCCGGGCGCCCGGCCGGGCTGACCGGGATGGCTACCCGGCTGGTCGCCGTGGCCTGCGTGGCCTTCGCCTTCCGGCCCATCGCCGGCACCGACCTGATCAGCGGCACGGGCCACTGGTGGATCGCGTTCATCGTGATGTGCTTCCTTGTCGTCTTCGGCTGGCTCGCCGAGGCGATCATCGCCGCGCTGATCAGGGCGGATGACCTCGGAGCCAGGTTCTCGGTCGCGCTCTGGGACGAGATGCGGATCCAGCTGCCGCTGGGGGCGGCGGTCGGCGTCTCGGCCATGATGATCACCTTCGCGGCCGAGGTCATGGGGCTCGCGGAGCTCGCCGTGTTCATGGGGCCGCTGCTGGTCACGCAGGTTGCCTTCCGCCGGTACGAGGGCATCAGCGCCACCTACCTGCAGACGGTCCGGGCGCTGGCGCGGGTCACCGAGGTCGGCGGTTACGTGGAAAGCGGGCATTCCCGGCGGGTCAGCCGGCTCGCCGTGGCCGTCGGGCGGGAGCTCGGGCTGGCCGAGCCGGATCTCCTCGACCTGGAGTACGCGGCGCTGATGCATGACATCGGGCAGCTGGCGCTGCCCGACCCGATCCCGGGCGGGGCCACGGTCCTGGTCGCCAGGGAAGACCAGCGCCGCATCGCGGAGCTTGGCGCCGATGTGATCAGCAAGGCCGGGGTGCTCGACCGGGTGGCGGAACTGGTGCGCTGCCAGAGCTGGCCCAGCCGCGGGCATGATCCCGAGCCGCCGATCGGCAGCCGGATCATCCGCGCCGCCAACGCCTTCGACGACCTTGTCGGCGGCTCCACCGACCGGGACCGCACCGCCGCGGCGCTGGAGCGGCTCCGCCTGGACACCGCCGCCGAGTACGATCCCGGCGTCGTCGAGGCTCTCAGCGAGGTAGCCGGGCGGCGGCCCGGCAGCTGGCCGGAATGACTGAGGTAAGCTGCCCAGGTGTTCGGGCCGGAAACAATGATCGGGCGGGAAACACGGTGATCGAGTCGGTCCTGGTCGCCAACAGGGGCGAGATCGCGCGCCGGGTGATCCGGACTGCCAGGCGGCTGGGAATCCGCACGATCGCGGTTCACTCCGAGGCGGACGCAGGCCTGCCGCACGTGCGCGAGGCCGATGAGGCGGTGCTTGTCGGCCCTGCCCCGGCGGCGAAGAGCTACCTCGACGCCCGCGCCGTGCTTGGGGCGGCGCGGGCGACCGGGGCGGCCGCGATCCACCCCGGCTACGGGTTCCTGTCCGAGAATGCCGGGTTCGCGGCCGCGGTGATCGATGCCGGGCTGGCCTGGATCGGCCCCCCGCCCGCTGCGATCGAGCAGATGGGCGACAAGATCAATGCCAGGAACCTCATGGCGCAGGCGGGTGTGCCCGTCGCCGCCGGCACCACGGAGCCGGTCACCAGCGCGGACGCCGCGGCCGCCGCGGCCCGGCGGATCGGCTACCCGGTGATGATCAAGGCGGCTGCGGGCGGCGGCGGCATCGGCATGAGCGTGGCGGCGAACGAGACCGAGCTGCGGGCCGGCTTCGAGAGCGCGCGCACCAGGGCGGAGAGGTTCTTCGGCAGCACGGCGATCCTGCTGGAGCGGTACATTGCGCAGGCGCGCCATATCGAGGTGCAGATCCTCGGGCTGAACGACTCCATGGTGCTGGCGCTGGGCGAGCGGGACTGCTCGGTGCAGCGACGGCACCAGAAGGTCGCCGAGGAGACCCCGTCGCCCGGGGTGACCCCCGAGCTCCGGGACCGGATCCTGGCCGCGGCGACCCGGGCGGGCGAAGCCGTCGGCTACCGGGGCGTGGGCACCGTCGAGTTCCTGCTGGACACCGCGACCAGGGAATTCGTGTTCCTGGAGATGAACACCAGGATCCAGGTAGAGCACCCGATTACCGAGATGGTCACCGGCATCGACCTCGTGGAGCAGCAGATACGGATCGCCGCCGGCCGGGACGTGAGTTTCGACCCATCGGCCGTCCGCAGCCACGGGCACGCGGTTGAACTGCGTGTCTACGCGGAGGATCCGCACCGGTTCCTGCCCGGTCCCGGGCTGATCACCGAGTGGGCCGAGCCGGCAGGCCCGGGCGTCCGGGTCGACGCGGGCTACGAGGCCGGCAACGAGGTGACGCCGTTCTACGACCCCCTGCTTGCGAAGCTGTGCGTGCACGGGGCCAGCCGCGGCGAGGCGCTGCAGCGCGCCAGGGCCGCCGTGGAGGGCTTCCGCGTGCGCGGGCCAAAGACCAACCTGGCGTTCCACGCCGAACTGCTGGACAGCGAGGAGTTCGCCAGCGGTTGCTACGACACCTCCCTGGTCGCCCGGCTGCGGCCTTGACCAGCGTGGGCGGGCGAACGATGCTGGGCGCTGCCGGGGCTATGATCGCCGGGGCGCGAGGAGGTGGATGTGACCGAAGTCCGGGCGGAGATGGTCGCGAACGTATGGCAGGTGGTGGCGTCCGAGGGTGACCAGGTAGCCGACGGCGACACGCTGGTCATCCTGGAGTCGATGAAGATGGAGATCCCGGTCCTTGCGGAGGGCGCGGGCACGCTCACCAAGCTCGCCGTCGCCGAGGGCGACGTGGTCCAGGAGGGCGACCTGATTGCCGTCATCGAGTGAGTTCGTGAGCGCGTACGCCCTGCCGGCGGGGCTGAGGGCGACCGTCCGCGCCGCCGTGACCGAGGCCGACACCGCCGAGGCGGCGGGAACCGGCGACGTGCCCGTGCTCGCGACACCCAGGCTGCTGGCGCTCGCTGAGACGGCGGCCTGCGCGGCGGTGGCGCCGCAGCTCGGCGAGGGGCTCACCACGGTCGGCACCTCAGCGTCCGTGGAGCACCGCCGGGCCGTCCCGCTGGGCGCCGAGATCGACGTGGAGGCCGAGCTGACCGAGGTGGACGGGCGGCGGCTGGTCTTCAGCTTCATCGCCCGCGCCGCGGACACCGCTCAGGACGTGGTCATCGGCGCAGGGACGGTCGAGCGGGTGGTCCTGGACCGGGAGCGCTTCATCGAGCGGGCCTACCGCCCGCTCTCCGCCCGCTGAGCCTGGCCGGGCGCTCACCCTGGCCGGGCCCTTACACGCCGGTGGTCGAGCGCGGGTAAGCGTCTGCCGGATCCGTGACGACGTTGACCAGGTAGGGGACGCCGGAGCCGAAGGCCCGGCGCAGGGCCGGGCCGATGTCCGCCGGCCTGGTGACCAGTTCCCCTGCGCCGCCGAGCGCGGCGACGACCTGGTCGTACCGGCACCCCGGCTGCAGGTCGGCCGCGACGTCGTAGCCGTACAGCGCCCGCATGGGATGCTTCTCCAGGCCCCAGATCCCGTTGTTGCCGCAGATCATGACCACCGGCAGCCGGTGCCGGACCAGGGTGTCGGCGTCCATCAGCGAGAACCCGGCCGCGCCGTCGCCGAGCAGCAGCACGACCTGCGCCGACGGGCGGGCGATCCGGGCCGCGATCGCGTACCCGAGGCCGGTGCCCAGGCAGCCGTACGGCCCTGGGTCCAGCCAGCCGCCGGGGCGCCGCGGCTCGACGTACTTGCCCGCGTAGGAGACGAAGTCGCCGCCATCGCCGATCACCACGGCGTCCGGGTCGAGCAGCCGGGCCAGCTCACCGTAGATGCGCATGGGGTGAATGGGCTCTGCATCGCTGGCGAGCAGCGCCGCGTCGGCGGCCACGGCCTGCCTGCTGGCGGCCTGGAGCCCCGGCAGCCAGTCATGCTCCCAGGGCCATCCCGCCCGCGGCGCCCCGGCAGCGGCGCCGCCGGCCCTGCCGGGCTTCGCCGCGCCGGCCAGCTGGCCGAAGAAGGCGGTCAGCCCGCCGGCCGCGGCCGCGGCGAGCTCCCGGTGGCGCGCGATCTGGTCCCGGGCATCCGCGACGTGCACCACCTGAGCGGGGGGCGTCCCGTTCTTGCCGCCGTACTCGCCGTAACCCAGCCGGAAGTCGAGCGGGGTGCCGACCACGATGACCAGGTCGGCTTCGCCGAGCGCGGCCGACCTGGCCCGGGAAACGAGCAGCTCATGCCCGGCCGGGAGGATGCCGCGTCCCTGGCCGTTGGCGATCACGGGCAGCCGGAGCTCCTCGGCTGCGGCGCGGGCGGCCTCGTGCGCTCCGTCCAGCCACACGTCCGAGCCGAGCACCAGAACCGGCCGGCTGGCCTTCGCGAGCAGCGCTGCGATGTCGCCGATGGCTCCGGGATCGGGCTGCTCCTCGCGCAGCGGGCCCGGTCGGGCCGGCTGGCCGGGCCCGGCCGGGGCGGTGCCGAACAGTGCCTCAAGGCTCGCGTCCAGGAAGACCGGGCCGCGGTGCCGGGCCGTGGCGAGCCGGAACGCCTCGTCCGTGGCCGGGCCGACCCGCGCGGCCTCGTGCTCGGTCCAGGCGCGCTTGGTGACCGCCTGGAGCAGCACGGGATGGTCGATCTCCTGCAGGCTGCCCGAGCCCCACCGGTAGTCGGGGGCGCGGCCGGCGATCACCACCACCGGCGAGCCGTTGAAGTGCGCGGTCGTTATCGCGCTGATCCCGTTGGTGACGCCGGGCCCGGCCGTGAGCACCGCCAGGCCCGGGGTCAGCGACAGCCGGGCCGTGGCCTCGGCGGCGAACACCGCAGTCTGCTCGTGCCTGACATCCACGATCCGCATGGGCGGGTCCGCCTTGACCGCCCCGTCGTAGAGCGGGAAGACGTGCCCGCCGGACAGCGTGAACATCGTCTGGACGCCGTGCCGCCCAGCGGCGGCCACCGCGTGCGCGCCGCCGTGCGACGGCGCTTCCCCGCTCGCCATGGGGTGACGTTACCAGGGGGTAGCTTGTCCGTTCCAGTCCGTGGCGGATGGCATGATGGCGGAATGCCGACCCTGACTGACCTGGCCATGCGCCAGGCGGGGCTCGCCGAGGCCGACGTCGACTGGCTGCACATGCTGCTGTCCGACTGGCAGCTGCTGGCGGACCTGTCCTTCGCCGACCTGGTGCTGTGGGCGCAGCTCCGGGACGGCTCTGGCTGGGTGGCGCTCGCCCAGATCCGCCCGGTGACGGCGCCCACGGCCATCCCCGATGACGTCGTCGGCTCGGTGCGGCCGGCTGGCGCGCGGCCGTTCCTCGATGTGGCCATGCAGGAGCGCCGGATATGCCGGGAAGGTGACCCGGAATGGACGACCGGGGTCCCGGTGCGCCACGAGACGATCCCGGTCACGGCCGAGGGACGGGTGATCGCGGTGATCGAGCGGTCGACGAACCTGTCGGCCGCGCGCACGCCGAGCCGGATGGATCTTGCTTACCTCAGGGCGGCGGACGACCTGGCCCAGATGGTGGCGGCCGGCCTCTTCCCCCGCCCCGGCGAGCAGCCCACCCTGGTCAGGTCGCCCCGGGTCGGGGACGGGCTGCTCCGGCTCGGCCGGTCGGGGAGGGTGACCTACGCGAGCCCGAACGGGCTGTCGGCCTACCGCAGGCTCGGCCTGACCGCCGACCTGGTGGGAGCGGAACTGGGCCCGCTGACCGCCCGGCTGTGCGCGACCGGGGGTCCCCGCGATGAGTCCCTGATGCTGACCGCGAGCGGCCGCGCGCACATGGAAACCGAGGTGGAGGGCAACGGCTCCGTGGTCCAGCTGCGTGCCATACCGCTCGTCGTCGGCGGCTCGCGATCGGGCGCGCTGATCCTGCTCAGGGACGTGACCGAACTCCGCCACCGCGAGCGGGAGCTGATCACCAAGGACGCCACGATCCGGGAGATCCATCACCGGGTGAAGAACAACCTGCAGACCGTGGCGGCGCTGCTGCGGCTGCAGGCACGAAGGCTCAAGGCGGCGGAGGCCCGGGCGGCCCTGGAGGAGGCCGTGCGCAGGGTGGGGTCGATCGCGATTGTCCACGAGACGCTCTCGCACGCCCCCGACGAGATCGTCGACTTCGACGACATCGCCAGCCGGGTGGCGATGATGGCCGCCGAGGTGTCCGCGCCGGAGGCGAGGGTGAAGCCGGGGCTGTCGGGGCGGTTCGGGCTGCTGCCCGCCTCCGTCGCGACCCCGCTGGCCCTGGTCCTCACCGAACTGCTGCAGAACGCGCTGCAGCACGGCCTCACCCGGCCGACCGGCACGGCGATGGGCGGGAACCTGGAGGTCACCGCCGAGCGCGCGGGCGGCCAGCTCACCGTCACCGTGGCCGACAACGGCGCGGGGCTGCCGGAGGATTTTGATCTCGATTCGGCCGCCAGCCTGGGCCTGCAGATCGTCCGCACGCTGGTGGTCGCCGAGCTTGGCGGGCGGCTCGAGGTGGCGCCCCAGCCCGGCGGCGGGACCAGGGTTCTGGTCGAGGTCCCCGTGCAGCAGCAGCCGGGCATAGCCCCTGACGGCCAGCCGGAACGCCAGCAGATCGCCTAGCCCGGCGGCCGGCGCCGGCGTCAGGCGTGCGCCCTGGCCCTGACCCGGGCAGACCTGCGCTTGAGCGCGCGCCGCTCGTCCTCGCTCATCCCGCCCCAGACCCCGGAGTCCTGGCCGCTCTCGAGCGCCCATTGCAGGCATGGCTCCATCACGGCGCAGCGCTGGCACACCCGTTTGGCCTCGTCGATCTGCAGCAGCGCGGGACCCGTGTTCCCGATCGGGAAGAAGAGTTCCGGATCTTCGTCACGGCAGGCGGCGTGGTGACGCCAGTCCATGGGGTCCACTCCTCCTAGAGGCCGGGGCCGTGGCCAGGGGCCCCCGTCTCCTCGCTCTTGCTTGTGAAGGATTTCACGAGCTATGCCATATGTCGGGAACTTGTCAGTTCCCGAACCTGAGAGTCGTAATCAGAGGCTGTCGCCTCGATTGGTCCCCAGGCGAGGGCCTTGGGTCATAGCGGCCTACAACCCGCCCAGCACGACGCATGGCTAGTGCGCCGCTCGCCAGGAGCGTTATTACCCTCTCAAGGTCGGCGATGAACTGCAAGAGGCTTTGGCAAAGGTTCGGACGGATTTCAGTGTCAGATGAGTCACATTGCGGGCATGGGCCGCCTCTGCCCCGCGAAACTGCGGGCCGCGTCGCGCATCCGCGCCCAGGCCGGCACCGGCCTGCCTCAGGGAGCGCTTTCACACGATGACCCGCAGGGCGTCGGGAACCGCCAGGAACCGGACCGATTCGCGCTCGCCCATGTACTCACCGTCAACCTGGAACGCAACGGGCCGGTCCGAGGCCAGGGTCAGCTCGGCCTGGTCGTGCAGGGTGAGGACGCTGCGCCCGTGCGGCGTCCGGTCTGGGGAAAGCATCTGGCAGACGGTGCGAACCGTGCTCACGGTCCGCAGGCTGCGCAGCGCGAAGACGTCAAGGCCGCGCTCGAAGGCTGCCTGGGGGTTGGTGTAGAGCGGGCGCCGTCCCAGGTAGGTCCAGGGCGCGGTGTTGGAAACGATGCCCAGGAACAGCGGGCCGGCCGGGGCATGGCCGTCGCGCTCCAGCATGATCGGCGGATGGCGCCGGTCGGTCACCCGGTAGTACTGGCGCAGGATCATCCTCATGTACAGGGCGGGCGTGGCCGTCCGGCCGAGCGCCCGGTGGCCTTCCACCGCCCGCACCACCTCGGCATCGATGCCAAGCCCGGCGTTGATGGTGAAGTACCGGTCGCCCGCCAGGCCGAGGCCGAGGCTCCGCTGGCGCCCCTCGGCGAGGGCGTTGAGGATCTGCCCGGCCGCGTCAACCGGATCGGAGGGCAGGCCGATGCTGCGGGTGAACACGTTGGCGTTGCCGCCGGGCAGGGCGGCCAGGGCCGGCGCGCTGGCGGCCGGGGCGGGCTGGTCAGGCGGCTCGGGCAGGCCGCCCGGGGCGGGCTCGTCAGCCGCGGGCAGGTCGCCCGGGGGCAGGCCGGCCGCTGCGGGCAGGCCGCCCGGGGCCGGGCCGAGGATCCCGTTGACCGCCTCGTTGACCGTGCCGTCTCCGCCCAGCGTGAGCACGAGCCCGAAGCCCGCGCTGCGGGCGGCGGCGGCCAGGTGAGTGGCGTGGCCCCGGTAACGTGTCTCCACGACCTCGAGTTTGACGGCGGACGAAAGCGCCCGGACGATAACATCCCGCCGGAGCCGGGTCGTGGAGGTGGCGTGTGGGTTCACGATCAAGAGCGCGCGCACGCGCTCAGGTTAGCGATGCGCCCGAGGCGGAGCTCCGGCCGCATCCGCGTAGCCTGACCGGTGCTGCCCTGGTACAGGGCATTGAGGCGGCCGGGGTGCTCGCCGCCTCGCTGCTGGCCGGGGCCGACGCGATCAGCGGGCGGTCGTACCACGTCAACAGCGGCATCGCACTGACCCTGATCGGGGTGGCGACCGCGGCCGCGCTCGGTTACATCGCCACCGGCGTCGCCAGGGCGCGGCTGTGGAGCCGCACCCCGGCCCTGCTCACCCAGCTGTTCTGCGGCATCGTGAGCATCTACCTGCTCGAGGCGCAACGCTACGCGTGGGGGGTGCCCGGGCTGGTGCTCGCCGTCGCCGGGTTCGCGACCCTGCTCATCCCGGACAGCTTCCGTGCCCTCGCCCGCGCGCCGGCCGCCGGCCAGGATCCCGTGAGCGGCGCCGCGGGCCGCAAGGGGCAGCGCGGGCGCTGACTCCTAGTCGTCCGTGGTAAGGCCCTCGCGCAGCTGCGTCAGCGTCCTGGCGAGCAGCCGGGACACGTGCATCTGGGAAATGCCGAGCTCGGTCGCGATCTGCGACTGGGTCATGTTCCCGAAGAACCGCAGCATCAGGATCCGCTTTTCCCTCGGCGGCAGCCGCTCGAGCAGCGGCTTGAGCGATTCCCGGTACTCGACCCCCTCCAGGGCGTCGTCAAGCATTCCCAGGGACTCGGCCACCGCAGGGGCATCCTCGTCGCCCGAGTCCGGCGCATCAAGCGAAACAGTGGAGTAGGCGTTGGCCGACTCCAGGCCTTCGAGCACCTCTTCCTCGCTCATCTGCAGGTGGGAGGCGAGTTCCGCCACGGTCGGCGCCCGGCCGAGCCGCTGGGCGAGGTCGCTGATCGCCTTGGTCAGAGCCAGCTTCAGTTCCTGCAGCCGCCGCGGAACCCGGACAGCCCACCCTTTGTCCCTGAAATGCCGCTTAATCTCGCCGACAATGGTCGGCGTGGCATATGTCGAGAACTCGACGCCTCGGCTGAGGTCGAACCTGTCGATGGACTTGATCAGCCCGATGGTGGCCACCTGGGTCAGATCGTCGAGCCATTCGCCCCGGTTCCTGAACCTTCGCGCCAGGTACTCGACGAGCGGCAGGTGCAGCTCGACCAGCTCGCCGCGGATACGCTGCCGCTCCTGATCGCCCTCGGGCAGCGAGGAGAGCCTCTCGAACAGCTCCCTGGCCCGCCCGCGCTCACGGGTCGCATGCTGGATCTTCGCGGCGCCCAGCGCCACCTCCATGTCGGCATCGCCCTCGATGACAGCGTCAATGCCGACGGCCTCGTCTTCCCCCGCCTGCTGGAAGTCGATGACGGCCGGCTCGCCGCCGGTCACGCCGGTCCCCGGGCCGCCGTCCTGGGCGGCCACCGTGGTCTCGAACTCCTCGGTCAAACCGACCTCGATCTCCCCCGTCACACCGACCCCGACGACTCTCTTGTCTTCCGCAGCACGATCGTGAGCAGGTCGTCGGGGCCCACATGCGCATCCACGCTTCCCGCCAGCGCGGTCAGCACCGTCCAGGCGAAGGTGTCGCTGGCAGGCTGCTGCGGATCCAGGCACGGAACGGACACGGCGATAGTCATCACGTCCGGGCCCAGCGTGAAGCTGCATTCCAGATTGGCGCCCGGCACCGCCTGGCTGAGCAGCATGGCGCAGGCCTCGTCCACGGCGATCCGCAGGTCCTCAATCTCGTCGAGCGTGAAGTCCAGGCGCGCGGCGAGCCCGGCCGTCGCGGTACGGAGCACCGACAGGTAGGCCCCCTCGGCAGGCAGCCGGACGGTCACCCTGTCCTGTGCCTCGCGGCGCTCGGCAGGCGTGGCCGGCGCCGCCGCAGCAGGCTGGCCCGTCCCAGGCGCGCTCGCCCCGTCCGCGGCCAGGCCGCCTGCCGCCCCCGTGACGGCTGTGCTGGCTGCCGACGTGGTCGTTTCTTCCCTCACGTGTGCCCTCCCACACCGCCGGGTACCGGCCCGCCAGGGCCGGGCTCCGGGCTCTTGGCCGTCCCGCCAGGGCGGGCTTTCGGTCCTGCCTGCAACTTACCGCGAGCGGGCCGTGACTCTGACGCGGCACGCGGCCCCGCGGATCCCGCGCGGCGCCCGCACCCCGGGACCGGGCCGGGCCTCAATGCGCTGGAGGACCACGCCAGGCGGGTGCCCGCGTGGTCCTCCAGCTGGCTGATCGCTGGCTGCCCTCCCGTGTCAGCCCTGCTTCGTCTCCCAGAAAATCTTGCTGATCTCGTCGATCTTGCCGAGCAGCTGGTCGGCGACGGCCGGGTCCGTGCTCGACTTGGTGCCGCCGCCACCGCCCGCCAGCTTCGTCGCCTCGTTGAACAGCTGGTTCAGCTGCGGGTACTTCTCGAAGTGCGGCGGCTTGAAGTAGTCGGTCCACAGCACCCACAGGTGGTGCTTGACCAGCTCAGACCGCTGCTCCTTGATGAACAGGGCGCGGGCGCGGAACTCGGGGTCGGTGTTCTGCTGGTACTTTTCCGAGATCGCCTTGACGGACTCCGCCTCGATCCGGGCCTGAGCGGGATCGTAGACGCCGCACGGGAGGTCGCAGTGAGCGTGCGCGGTGGCCCTCGGCTCGAGAAGACGTGCGAGCAGCCTCATTGATCTCCTTCTCTCCTGTCAGATCATGGGTACCGGATTTTCTGACAGTACCCCTTCGGCTTCGTGGCATTCAGGGAGGGCCGGGTGCGCCGTTCAGCGTGGCGGAGCGGGATGGCGGGATGGCGGGGTGACCGGCCCGGTGGGCCGTTCAGCGTGGCGAAGCGGGATGGCGGGGTGAGCGGCCGGGTGCGCTGGCCGCTGTGGCGGGTCGCCGTGGCGGAGCGGTCCATGGAGCCCGCGCTGCGGCCGGGGGACTGGCTGCTGGTCCGGCGGAGCGCGCGGCCCGGCCGCCCGCCCCGGATCCGGCCGCGCCAGCTTGTGATCGCCCGGCATCCCAGCCGGCCGGACATGCTGCTGGTCAAGCGGGCGGCGCGGCCCCAGGCGGCGGGCTGGTGGCTGGAGTCGGACAATCCGGGTGCCGGGGCCGTGGACAGCCGCAGCTTCGGCCCGGTGCCGCCGGGCCTCATCGAGGGCAGGGTGCTGCTGCGCTACTGGCCGCTGCGGCACGGCCGGGCCGCCCGGCGCTGACCGTGGCCGGCCATCCACGCAGCCACCCCGCCGGACGCGCGGGGGGCGCATCCCGCCAGCGGGATGCGCCCCCCGTCTCGCGCCGGGTTAGTGGACGCGTGCGCCGGGAGGGCCCGACTGCTGCGCCACGACCATCTGCATCTCCTCCCGGGGCAGCTTCGAGTACTGCGCCCAGTAGTAGATGACCAGGCTGAACAGTGCGACGACCAGCATGTCCCACCAGAACGGGAGCCGGCCGGTATTGTCCGGCCCGAACTGGCCCGTCCAGGAGATGACGCCCATGCCGAGCAGGTAGACCGGCAGCCACTGCGCCGACCTCCAGTTCAGCCGGTCCAGCGGCGGCCGGCTCTCCGGCCTGGCGAAGATCATGCAGACGCTGATCAGCACGTACCCGATCACGATGCAGACGCCGAGCTTCCAGACGGTCTCGAAGCCCGACCAGTAGATGATCATGTTGGCGACGATGAACGCGAGCGGGGCCAGCCACACGGCGCCGGGCATCCGGTAGGGGCGCGCGGCCTCGGGGACCTGCCCGCGGAACGCGCCCAGGGACAGCGGCGCGCCCGCGTACATCAGCACGCTCGCCCCGGTGACCAGGCTGACCAGCGAGTGCCAGCTCGGGAACGGCAGCAGGAACACCAGGCCGAACAGGAACGCGCAGATCAGGCTGATCCACGGGATGCCGTTCCGGTCCACCCACTGGAACACCGACGGGTAGTAGCGGTTACGGGCCAGGCCGTAGCCGATGCGCGAGGTCGAGGTCTGGTACATCAGCCCGGTGCCGAACGGGGAGATGAACGCGTCCAGGTACAGGATGATGGCCAGCGCGCCCAGCCCGAGCGCACCCGCCGTGCCCGCGAACGGCCCGGACACGATGTTCGAGACCACCGTGGGGCAGGGTCCCTTGGCGGGGCACGCGAGGCCGGCGAAGCCGTGGGTGAGCAGGCTGGGCTTCATCGCCGCGATGAACACGACCTGCAGCATGATGTAGATGACCGTCCCGATGACCATGGCCAGGATGATCGCCCGGGGCAGGTTCTTCTGCGCGTTCTTGACCTCGCCGGCGAGCTGGTCGGCCTGCTCGAAGCCGAGGTAGGCGAACACGATCCCAGACGCCGGAAGCGCCGTGAAGATGTCCTTCCAGCCGACGCCCGCGGGGATGAAGCCGCCGCCCACGCTGAAGTTGCCGCTGTGCCAGTAGAACAGCAGCACGATGATGGTGGCCGTGGGGATCGCGACCTTCCACCACGTGATCGCGCTGTTCACGTGGGTGAACAGCCGCATGGCCAGGAAGTTGATCCCGGTGAAGATCGCCATCAGGATGATCGTGAAGATGAACCCTGGCCCGGTGACCAGGCCGCTGGTCGCGTTGAAGATGTAGAAGTGATGGGCGTTGAACCAGTACTGCCCGTACTGCATCACCGCGAAGCACTCGATCGGCGCCACCGTGATCGCCTGCAGCCAGGAGAAGAACCCGAACGAGATGCCCGCGACGCTGCCGAACGCGAAGTGCGGGAATCTCGCGGTCCCGCCCGCGACCGGGTACATCCCGCCGAGCTCGGCGTGCACCAGTGCCAGGATGGCCACCGCTGCCCCGCCGATGAGCCAGTCGATAATCGCAGCCGGCCCGACCGCCAGCGCGGCGAAGTACGAACCGAACAGCCAGCCGGAACCGATGATCGAGGTCTCAGACGCCCAGGTGGCCCCGATGAGCCCCATGTCCCGTCTAAGGCCGACATCTGCTGGCCTCGTGGTAGTGGCGGCTGCTGCCTCTGCTGCCATGTCCGAACCTTCTTCCGGGTCCGCATACGTGGGGCATACGCCCCGTGAGTAGGGCTCATGCTAATGATCGACTCTGGGCATGAGAAGAAGCCGCTTGGCATCTTTTTGATAACGCGGGTAACGGTTCGCCAGCGTCATGGCCGCTAGGAACGGCGCAAATGGAAACGCCGCGGGCCGGTGATCAGTGTCGCTCACCGCCGCCCGTAGCGGCGGGAAGGGGGTTATGGGGGGCGGGCAGGGGTTATGGAGGCGGGAGGGGATTACGGGGGCGGGCAGGGGGTATGGGGGCGG
>JASHPR010000099.1 GCA_030038015.1 Streptosporangiaceae bacterium | reverse complement strand
CACGGGGCGTTCACCCAGCAGATCATCGAGACCATGTGCGCGGGCGTCGAGCGGCCGGTCATCTTCCCGATCTCCAACCCGACCACCAAGATCGAGGCCGTGCCCGCCGACATCATCCCCTGGTCCCGGGGCAAGGCGCTGGTTGCCACTGGCCTGCCGTGGGCGCCGGTGGACTACGCCGGCGTGCGGTATGAGTTCGCGCAGGCCAACAACGCGCTGGTCTACCCCGGGCTGGGCCTGGGCACGATCGTGTCGGGCGCGTCCAAGGTGACCGACGCCATGATCCTGGCCGCCGCCGAGGCAGTGGCCGGCCAGGCCGACGTCAGCCAGCCAGGCGCCTCGCTGCTGCCCGCGGTGGAGAACCTGCGCGCCTTCTCGGCCACCACCGCCATCGCCGTGGCCCAGGCCGCGGCCGACGACGGCGTGGCCACCAAGGAAACCGACGACCTGGTGCAGGCCGTCCAGGACGCGATGTGGCAGCCGGCCTACCCCGACCCGGTGTCGTAATGCCGGCGGCGGGCAGCGCGTCCGGCCGAAGAGCCCGCCAGCTCGAGCCGGACCCGCTGCCCGCGCTGCCGCCCATTCTCTGGCTGGCGGACACCGCGATCGGTGTCTTCGTGGAGCTAGTAGCCGCGTGGCTGGGCTTGCATGCGGCTGCTGGAACTGGCTATGGGCGGCACCGCGGTCGGCACCGGGCTGAACGCCCCGCCCGGGTTCGGGGACCAGGTCGCCGCGCAGATCGCGCAGATGACCGGAGCGCGGGGATCTCCTACTACGCCATCGACCACGACCTCACCCTCAAGCAGGCCGCGCTGGCCAAGGGCGTGCCCGAGGAGCTGTACTACAAGGTCGTCATCCCGATCAACTTGACCCGCCCCGGCACCGCCGACCTGCCGCCAGCTGGGCAGAAGCCCTGAGACCCGCGCACGGCCCAGTAGCCGACCAGGGCATGCCGATATGAGCATCTCCTAAGGCAACAAGCAGCCGCTGGTGCGCAGTACCGATCCGACGCCGGCGTTGCCCGCGTCCTGATGGCGCTTCGCGATCCGAGCCGGCCTGCTGTTTGACGATCCGTAGCCGCCTAGCGCGCAGGCTACCCAATGTTGGCCCGGACTTTTTCGAGCCCGCATAACCGCCTGAGCGGCTGTGGAACGTACGGAGCCTGTCAGCTCTTGGGTGCAGAATGTTTGTTATCGGCCTGGGCATCGGATGCCGACACCGGTGCGGGCCGCGGCATGCCGACCCGCTGCCGACCCAGCGGCTGTGCAGTTTGCCTGGTTGTGTGGCAACGTGCATTCATGGGACTTGACCTGAATCGCCTGCTTGAATTGCGGCTATTCAAGGCTTTCGATGTCGACGAGTCCGGCCGGGTGCTGGCCGGCAGCGATGACACCGGATCCACTCAGCTGATAGAGATCGCCGACGACGGAACCGTGACGCCGCTGACCGCTCTGCCGGGCGCGTGTACCGGACGGTACGTGCCCGGCCAGCGCGCGGTGATCGTGTCGCACGACCAGGATGGCAACGAGCGTTACCAGCTGTCGCTGCTCAGGCTGCCCAGGGAAAACGTTGCGACCGGGGATGACCTGGAGCCGCTGGTGCGTGACCCGCGGTACATCCATACGCTCGCCGACGTAGCGCCCGGCCGGATCTGCTACCTGACCAATCGCCGGAACGGGGTCGCCTTCGACCCGGTGATCCGCGACCTGGCCGACGGCACCGAGCGGACCATCAACCTCGGCGATCACTGGTTCGACGAAGCAGTCATCTCCCCCGACGGCAGGTGGCTGGCGCTGACCGTCGCATCCCCGGTGACTGCGGCCGCCGCCCATGTCGCCCTGGTCGACCTGACCATCCCGCCGGGCGGCGAGCGGCTGGTGCCGGTTACCCCGCCCGACGCGCCGGCCTTCAACTGCGTGCTGGCCTGGACGCCAGGCAGCGACGCCCTGATCTTCAGCTCCAACTACGACCGCGAGTTCACCGCGGTGGCACGCTACGACCTAGCCGCGAACGAGCTGACCTGGCTGGTCACCGACGACACCGCCGACCTGACCGGCTGGCTCTCGCCGGACGGCGCCACACTGCTGATCGAGCGCAACGACGATGGCGCGTCGGAGCTGGCACTGTATGGAGCAGCCGCCGCTGGCCATAAGATCGGTGACCTGCCGCTGCCGGCCGTGGGCACGATCAGCAGTCCGCGGCTTGCCGACCCGAAATGGGCGCCGGATTCCCGCCGCCTCGCCCTGTCGATCAGCGGGCCTGAGCTCCCAGGCGACGCGCTGCTCCTCGACGTCGGGCTCCGGGGCACAAGCAGCGGCGGGATCCAGGTGCGCAGGCTCACCCATTCGGCGTGCGCGTTCGGCGCTGATGCCCCGGTTCTCCCGGAGCAGCACCGGGTCCCGGCGGCCGATGGCGAGACGGTGCCTTGTCATGTGTACCGGCGCCCAGATCAAGGCAAACCGGAGCACGCAGACCTATCCTGCAGCGCGGTCCTGGTCGTGCACGGCGGTCCCGAGGGACAGGCCCGCCAGGATTTCGACGTGGCCGTCCAAGCGCTCGCCGGCGCCGGTCACACCGTCCTGGTCCCGAATGTCCGCGGCTCGACGGGCTACGGCAAGCGCTGGTACACGGCAGACGACAAGCACCGCCGTCTTGACTCGGTCGCCGACCTGGCTGCCCTGCACGCGTACCTGCCCAAGCTGGGCGTGGACCAGAGCCGCGCCGCGCTGTGGGGCGGCTCCTACGGTGGCTACATGGTGCTGGCCGGTCTGGCGTTCCAGCCCGGGTTGTGGGCAGCCGGCGTGGACATCGTGGGCATGGCCTCGCTCGTTACCTTCCTGGAAAACACCTCGGCGTACCGCCGCGCCTACCGGGAACGCGAGTACGGCACGCTCGCCGACGACCGCGAGTTCCTCCGTACGGCCTCCCCGCTCACCCACATTGACGACATCACTGCGCCGTTGTTCATCATCCATGGCGCGAACGACCCGCGAGTGCCGCTGAGCGAGGCCGAGCAGATCCACGCGGCGATGACCGCCCGCGGCCGCGAATGCGAACTGCTCGTCTACCGCGACGAGGGGCACGGCCTGACCAAGCGCACGAACCGCGCCGACGCCATGTCGAGAGCATTCGCGTTTCTTGCCAGGCATCTCGGCTAGCCGGCGCTCTTTACCATGCGGCTTTGGCTGAGGCACCTGGGTACGCCTGACCTGGAAACGACGCGGCACGCCCCACCGGTGACCTGGCGTCGGCGCAGCGCGGCGAGCAGCGCTTCACCCGTCGAACTTCGTGTCCGATCCTGAGGTCCTGCCGATCCTGAAGGAAGCCGGGCACCTTGCGGCACACTTCGGGGTGATGATCGGCGGCAGAGAGAACAGAACTGGTCTATCGGACGCGTCGGCCCGGTTTCAGCCGTACGGGGCCGGCGGAGCGCCGCCGAGAAGGCGCAGGAAGCAGCTCCACTTCTGGCCGGCGCCTCTGCTGGTGCAGGGAGCCGATCTCCCCAGCGGCCCGCGACACCCTCCACGAACGGAAAGACGGTCACCGCGTACTGATCGGACAGGCGCACGATGACCGAACCGTCGCTGGCCTGCAGCGGGCCGACGACCCACGACAGGCCGGCGGGCGGTCACCTGGGTGGCGGGCCAGGGCATCAACCAGTTCATCGACCTTGGCGCCGGGCTGCCGACCGTCCCGAACACGCACGCGACAGCGCAGGCGGCCAGCCCGGCAGCCGCGGTCGCCGACGTCGACAACGACCCGGTGGCGATTTCGCATCTGACGGCGCTGCTCGCTCGTCACGCCAGCCGGGTCACGGTCATTTCCGGTGACCTGCATCACCGCGACACCATCCTCGGCGACGACCGATTGCGCACCGTGATCAACCTGAGTCAGTCGGTGTGCGTGATCATGGGAATGATCTTGCATTTCAACCCCGCCGACGCGGCGGCTAGGTTGGTCAAGCGCTACATGTCGGCCGTGGCGCCAGGCAGCTACCTGATCGCCACCATCGCGTCTGGGAAAGGCGCGCTGGCTGGGAAGTTCTACCAGACCTACAACGCGACCGGGTTCGCCACGATGTACAACCACACGTCGGCGGAGTTCGCCTCGTTCTTCGGTGACCTGGAGATCGTGCGCCCGGGACTGGGTGACGCACGCCGGATCCGGCCCGGCTGGAGCGAGCTGGTGTCGGTGCCGAAGCGGCCCGGCAGGGATGCTCGCAGGCATCGCACGCGTGCCCTGAAGGCACATCTGAACCGCGACAGACAGCAATGCTGCGGCAAGCCGGAGAGCCCGCGGCGATCTGAGAGATGCAGGGTGCCAGGCGCCGTGCAGGGCCCCAGCGACCATTCCGCTCGCCGATGACAAAGGACGTTTCAGTGCTGTCCGGCAGACTGGCCAGTCCGGCTGCGGCGCAGGTGCCTGCCGAAGGACGCCCCGGCCATCAGACCACGTTGGGTCACGAGC
>JASHPR010000098.1 GCA_030038015.1 Streptosporangiaceae bacterium | reverse complement strand
GCGGTGCTGATGGGGATCACCAAGGCGTCGCTGGCCACGGAGTCGTGGCTGTCCGCCGCCTCGTTCCAGGAGACCACGAGGGTGCTCACCGACGCGGCGATCCACGCCAGGTCGGACTCCCTGGTCGGGCTCAAGGAGAACGTGATCATCGGCAAGCTCATCCCGGCCGGCACCGGGATGCAGCGCTACCGCACGCTGCGGGTCGAGCCGACCGAAGAGGCCAGGTCCTCGCTGTACCCGGGAACGGGCTACGGCGGCGAGGGTTACGGCGGCGATGGCTACGACACCAGCGGCGACGGCGTGCCGAGGAACCCCTTCGGGCAGGGCCCGGCCACGACCGGCGCGGCGATCCCGCTCGAGGAGTACGACTTCGGCACCTACAACAGGTAACCGCCGCAGGCCGTGCGGTGCCCGGTCCCGGTTCGCCGGGGCCGGGCACCGCTCATGTGCCCGGGCCCTGCCCGAGCCGAAGGCGCGGGGGAGCGGGGAGGCGGGCGGGCCCCGGAGGCGAGCGAAAGACAGAGCCGGCGTGGCGGGGCGCCGGAATGGCTCCGGGAATGAAGCCTGGGCTACAGTGGTTACGAGTACAGCACGGCTTTCCCACTCGCTTTGACGCCCGCGCCATGCGTAGGTAATCTAGCTCTCCGTGCCCGTAATTCGCGGGCACAGTACGACTGTGGACCGCGGTCCCGGCAGCCGGAAGGCCTGGGCCCGCGTGGGCCAGTCGTGCGGAGGACTTTCCCTTTCTCGCCATCCGGGCTCGGCTACGGGCCAGGGTGGGCCGTGACTGCGGCGACACGCCCGACTGCGGGGGTCGGGCGGCCGAGAAGACCCGCAGGCCAGATACGTACAAAGCGAAGGACAACTGCGCCGCGAGGCGCACCGAGGACACCGCGCCGCCCGGCGCACGGAGAAGATGGAGACGCGTTGCCCACGATCCAGCAGCTGGTCCGCAAGGGCCGGCAGGACAAGGTAGCCAAGAACAAGACCCCGGCGCTCAAGGCGAGCCCGCAGCGCCGCGGGGTGTGCACGCGCGTCTACACCACCACGCCCAAGAAGCCGAACTCCGCCCTCCGCAAGGTGGCCAGGGTGCGGCTCACCAGCCAGATCGAGGTCACCGCCTACATCCCCGGTGTGGGCCACAACCTCCAGGAGCACTCGATCGTGCTGGTCCGCGGCGGCCGGGTCCGCGACCTTCCCGGCGTGCGGTACAAGGTCATCCGCGGCTCCCTGGACACCCAGGGCGTCCGCAACCGCAAGCAGGCCCGCAGCCGCTACGGCGCGAAGAAGGAGAAGAGCTGACATGCCGCGCAAGGGCCCCGCGACCAAGCGGCAGCTGGTCACCGACCCCGTCTACGGGTCGCCGCTGGTCACCGCGCTGGTGAACAAGGTGCTCCGCAACGGCAAGCGCTCGCTCGCCGAGCGCATCGTGTACGGCGCCCTGGAAGGGTGCAAGGAGAAGACCGGCAACGACCCGGTGGTGACGCTCAAGCGCGCCCTGGACAACGTCAAGCCCACCCTCGAGGTGCGCAGCCGCCGGGTCGGCGGCGCCACCTACCAGGTGCCCGTGGAGGTGCGGGCATCCCGCAGCACCACGCTGGCGCTGCGCTGGCTGATCAGCTACTCGCGGCAGCGCCGCGAGAAGACCATGACCGAGCGGCTGATGAACGAGCTGCTCGACGCGAGCAATGGCCTCGGGGCGAGCGTCAAGCGCCGCGAGGACACCCACAAGATGGCCGAGTCCAACAAGGCCTTCGCCCACTACCGCTGGTAACAGCCCGACTGAACAGACTTTTTTGAACGTAACGCAAACCGCAACTCAGCAAGGAAAGAGGATTCGAGCCGTGGCCGCCACGCAGACCGCCATCGATCTCGCCAAGGTCCGCAACATCGGGATCATGGCGCATATCGACGCGGGCAAGACCACGACCACCGAGCGGATCCTGTTCTACACCGGCATCAATTACAAGATCGGCGAGGTCCACGAGGGCGCCGCCACGATGGACTGGATGGAGCAGGAGCAGGAACGCGGCATCACGATCACGTCTGCTGCCACCACCGCGACGTGGCGCGATCACATCATCAACCTGATCGACACCCCGGGGCACGTCGACTTCACCGTGGAGGTGGAGCGCTCGCTGCGGGTGCTGGACGGCGCCGTGGCCGTGTTCGACGGCGTCGCCGGCGTCGAGCCGCAGTCCGAGACCGTCTGGCGGCAGGCCGACCGGTACGCCGTGCCGAGGATCTGCTTCGTCAACAAGATGGACCGGGTCGGCGCCGAGTTCCACCGCTGCGTGGACATGATCTCCGACCGGCTGGGGGCGACCCCGCTGGTGATCCAGCTGCCGTGGGGCACCGAGGCCGACTTCCGCGGCGTCATCGACCTGGTCCGGATGCGCGCCCTGCTCTGGCAGACCGAGGGCAAGGGCGACACCTACGACGTGGTCCCGATCCCCGATCACTACCAGGAGGCGGCCCGCGAGTGGCGGGACACCCTGGTGGAGACCATCTCCGAGAACGACGAGGAGATGATGGAGCTCTACCTCGACGGCACCGAGCCGAAGGAAGAGCAGCTCATCGCCGCGATCCGGCGGGCCACGATCGCCGGGGCGCTCACCCCGGTGCTGTGCGGCAGCGCGTTCAAGAACAAGGGCGTGCAGCCGATGCTGGACGCGATCGTGGACTACCTGCCGAGCCCGGTGGACGTGCCGTCCATCAGGGGCCACGCGGTGGGGCGCGAGGATGTG
>JASHPR010000097.1 GCA_030038015.1 Streptosporangiaceae bacterium | reverse complement strand
CGCGGCCACCGTGCTGTGCGGCGAGATCTCCCTGGGCGCGGCCGTCGTCGCCGATGAGTGGGTCGCGGCGCACGAGCGGCTCGGCCGGAACCGGCCGTAGGAGACCGGCCATGCCGCAGGTGCCCGACCGGATGAGGACGCTGGACGCCGGGTGGGCAAGCCGGGATATCCCCGCCGCAGTCGGCCCCCGCCGCAGTCGGCCCCCGCCGCAGTCGGCTCCCGCCGCAGTCGGCCCCCGCGGGCGGTCCGGGCGTCAGGCCGCCCGGTAGACAACCAGTGACACGGCGGCGTACTGGGTGAGGTAAGCCAGGACCGTGGCCGCGTGGAAGACCTCGTGGAACCCGAACCACCGCGGTGACGGGTCGGGCCGCTTCCGTACGTATACGACGGCGCCCAGGCTGTACATGATGCCCCCGGCCAGGATCAGCGCCAGCACGAGGGCTCCCGCTCCCCGCAGGAGCTGTGGCAGGACGAACACGGCGACCCAGCCGAGTCCGATGAACAGCGACGTGATGAGCCAGCGTGGCGCGGGCCGCCAGGTGGGCCGCCAGATGAGCCGGGCCAGGATTCCGGCTGCCGCCCCGCCCCAGATGACCGCGAGCACGCTCAGCCGGGTCCAGCCGCGCAGCGCCAGGACCGCCAGCGGAGTGTAGGTGCCGGCGATAAGCAGCAGGATGCTCACGTGGTCCAGCCGGGCCAGCAGGTTCCTGCGCCGACTGCCCAGCGGCGACCGGTGGTACGCCGCGGACACCCCGAACAGGGCCACGCCAGCCACGCCGTACACGGCGGCGGCGACCCTGGCCGGCCCCGTCGGGGCAAGCGTGACGAGTATGACGCCAGCGGCCGCGGCGGCCGGGAAAGCCCCGGCGTGCAACACACCCCGGAGCCTGGGCGCGGCAGCGCCAGCCGGCCCGCGCGGGCCGGCCCCGGCACGGGCGGCACCCGCGCCACCTCCCCCGTCCGCGGTACCCGGGACATCCTGCACGGAACGGCTCCCGTCTGCTAAGCCCAAACCTACGATACCGAAAGTTACCGGCCAGTAGGCTCCGTACTGGATCTGACGCGGGGGGCGACCTGACCGACGATGGAGATCCTCATTCCCGCCACTTGATCGCGGCACGCCGACGGGCTGTCACGTAGCCGTTGTCGGCGAACCAGCGAGCCGATTCCTTGATCGCGTCGCATGCCGGCCGCGAGGTGTGGCCGATCTCCGCGCGGGCCCGCGTGTCGCTGAAGATCATTTTCGTCGCGGACATGCGCGCGGCTTCGAGCGGCACGCGGGGTTCCCGCCGCAGCAGCCTGCCCTGGACCAGGCTGGAGGCGGCGCCTGCGGTCAGCGCCAGCCCCGCCGGGACCCGCAGCCGCGGCGCGGGCAAGCCGGAGTAATCGGCCAGCGTGTGGAGGATCGCCCGCATCGACAGGTTTTCCCCGCCCAGGATGTAGCTGCGGCCCGTGCCGCCGCGCTCAAGGGCGGCGAGGTGGCCCAGCGCGAGGTCATCGACGTGGACGACGTTCAGGGCGGTATCGGTGAACGCGCGCATCTTGCCGTTGAGGAAGTCGAGCACGACCTTGCCTGTCGGGGTGGGGGTGACATCACCGGGCCCCAGCGGAAAGGTCGGCAGCACGATGCACAGGTCCAGCCCTTCGGCGCAAGCCCTGAGCACCTCGTGCTCGGCGGTGTACTTGGATCTTTTGTAGGGACCGTACAAATGCGCGATGTCGGCGTAGCACGTCTCATCAGCCGGCTCGCCTGCCCGCGTCCCTCCCAGCCCCACGACCCCGACAGTGGAGGTGAACACCAGCCGCTCGCACGCTGCGGCCCGGGCCGCGTCGAGCACGTTGAGCGTCCCGCCGACGTTGACGTCGTAGAAGATCCGCGGGTCGCGCGCCCAGAACCGGTAGATCGCCGCCAGGTGAAATACGAAGCGGGCACCTGCGCAGGCGGCGCGGACCGCGGCGATGTCCCGGATATCCGCTACGGCCCGCTCCGCGTCGATGCCCCGCAGGTTGCGGTCGTCGGCGCCCGGTTCGACCACGGCGACGATCTGCGCGCCGCTAGCCTGCACTGCCCGGGCGACAGCGGATCCGATGAAGCCCGAAGCACCGGTAATGACCACCCGGTCCCCAGGCTCGATCCTGGCCGGGCCGGTCACGTCAGCGACATGGCGAGCAGGTCCCCGCCGCCTGCCTCAGCCGCCGCCACGGCCAGACCGTCAGATCCAGCTGAAAGCCGGCAGCCAGCCGCTGGAGAATCCATCACAGATCAATTGTGGCGCCACAGGAGCCGTCATCGGCGTGGATGACGTCAATCGCGCAGAACCGGGTCATCTGGATGTATCGCAGCCTGGGAGTTCCCAACGACCAGGGCGTACCTAGTCGGCGATCTCGAACGTATCTCTGGCTGCCGATGTCGCCCAGTTTCCCGGCAGGCTGTGACGTGGCGGCGTCGGGTCGGCTGGGTGCGCTTGGCGGGCCTGGCGGTGGCCCTCGCTCTCCGGGCCACGGCCAGGGGCCCGGCCGGGTGCGGCGGTCAGGGCCGGATGGTGAGGGTGAATTGCTGGGTGGCCTGCTGGCCGTCGTA
>JASHPR010000096.1 GCA_030038015.1 Streptosporangiaceae bacterium | reverse complement strand
GATCGCGCAGGCGGCTCCGCTCGCCGCCGCCGAGCGCAGCCGCGGGCGCCGCACCGCCCGCGAGACGCTGCTCGCGGCCGAGCGCGGCATCCGCGACGAGGTCGAGCGCCGGATCCGCGCCGCGGTCCTGGGCCTGCGCGACGAGCCCGGTTACGCTGAGCTGCGTGACCGGCTGACCGCCCTGTGCCGGGAAGCGGCCGGGCCGGGCGCGGTGATCAGCGAGCATCCGGCCGGCGGCGTAGTGGCGCACGCACCGGGCATCCTGGTGGACTGCTCCCTCCCCCGGCTGGCCGACGTGGCGATCGGCCGGCTGAGCTCTCAGATCAGGGAGCTCTGCGCGTCATGAGCGCCCATCCCGCTCATTCAGCTCGGTCAGAGCAGGCGGCACGGGTGACCCGGGTGAACGGCCCGCTGGTCGAGGTGGCCGGGCTGTCCGGGGTGGCCATGCACGACATCGTGGAAATCGGCGCTGCGCGGCTTCCTGGCGAGATCGTGGCTATCCGCGGCGCGACGACCACCGTGCAGGCCTACGAGTACACCGGCGGTGTCGCGCCCGGCGATCCGGCCCGCAGCCGGGGTGAGCCGCTGTCCGCCCCGCTCGGCCCGCATCTGCTCGGCGCGGTTTTCGACGGGCTGCTGCGGCCGCTGAGCGGCGCCGGAGCGTGGCTGGACCCGGCCCGGCCGCCAGCCGCCGGCCAGCGCGAGTTCGCGTTCACCCCGTCGGTTCGCGAGACAGACACCGTGGCGGACGGCGCGGAACTCGGCACCGTGGCGAACCCGGGCCGGGTGCCGTACCGCGTTCTGGTCCCCTCGGGAGTCAGCGGCGTGGTCACGGGCCTGCACGCGGCCGGGCCGGCCGCCGCCGACGCCGTGATCGCCACCGTCGGCGGTACCGCGGTGCCGCTCACCGCCTCGTGGCCGGTGCGGGTGCCGCGCCCGTACAGCGAACGCCTGGATAGCGACGCGCCGCTGCGGACCGGGCAGCGCGTCGTCGACGTGCTGTTCCCGGTGGGCCGGGGCGGCAGCAGCGCGGTGCCGGGCGGCTTCGGAACCGGCAAGACCGTGCTGCTGCAGCAGATCACCAAGTGGTGCGAGGCCGACGTGATTGTCTACGTCGGCTGCGGGGAACGGGGCAACGAGCTCGCGGACATGCTCACCGAGCTGGTCGGGCTCGCCGACCCGCGAACCGGCGGCAAGCTCGCGCAGCGCACGGTGGTGATCGCGAACACGTCGAACATGCCGATGATGGCCCGTGAGGCGAGCATCTACAGCGCCGCCTGCGTGGCCGAGCACTTCCGGGACATGGGCCTGGACGTGGTCGTGGTAGCGGACTCCACCTCCCGGTGGGCGGAAGCGCTGCGCGAGTTCGCCTCCCGCAGCGGGGAGCTGCCCGCCGAGGAGGGCTACCCGGCCAGCCTGGCGAGCGCGCTGGCGGCGTTCTACGAGCGGGCCGGGCGGGTGATCACCGTCGGCGGCCGGGAAGGCTCGATCACGATCATCGGCGCGGTCTCCCCCGCGGGCGGCGACATGACCGAGCCGGTGACCACGTACACGCAGCGGTTCGTCCGCTGCCTGTGGGCCCTCGACCGCGACCTGGCCTACGCACGGCACTACCCGGCCGTGTCCTGGGCGGGCTCGTTCTCCCGCGACGCCGCGGCGATCGGCGGCTGGCAGGCGCGCCATGGCGATCCCGGATGGTCGGCGCGGCGGTCCCGGCTGGCCGCGCTGCTCGCCGACGCGGACCGGATCGGCGAGCTCGCCGAGCTCATGGGCGTTACCGCGCTGCCGCCCGGCCAGCGGCTGACGATCCTGGCCGGCCGGCTGGTCCGTGAGGGCGTCCTGCAGCAGAGCGCGCTGAGCCCGGTGGACGCCTCGTGTCCTCCCGACCGGGCCGCTGCGCTGGCGGACGCGGCGCTCGCGGTCGCCGGCCGCTGCCAGGAACTGGCCGAACGCGGCGTGCCGCCGGCAACCATCGAGGACCAGGACTTCTCGGCGCTGCTGCGGGCCAAGGACGAGGCCGCCACACCCGAGGAGGTGCGGTCGCGCCAGGATCAGGTGCTCGCCAGGCTCGACGCGCTGCAGGCCGGGCTGACCGCGCCGCCCCAGTCGCCCAGGCCGCCAGGGCCGGGCACGGACGCCCCGCGGAAGCCGTCATGACAGTGCCGCCCAGGGGGGACGACCGCCCGCTCCCCGCCGCGCCGCCCGGCGGCAGCATGACAGCATGGGCCCAGCCGGAATACACAGACGTCGCCGAGGTGCGCGGGCCGCTGCTCGTGGTACGCCGCGTGCGCGGGGTCGGCTGGGACGAGTTCGCCACGATCAGGATCGCCGGCCCGGGGGGACGGCACCCCGGCGCGGCACCTGCCCGCCACGGGCTGGTGCTGGAGGTCGACGGCGACCTCGCGGTCGTGCAGGTGCTGGAGGGCACGTCGGGCATTGACCCGGCCGCCACGCGGGTCGAGTTCAGCGGCAGCCCGCTGCGGGTTCCGGTGGGCCAGGAGTGGCTCGGGCGCATGTGCAACGGGCGTGGCGAGCCGGCCGATGGCGGCCCCCCGATCTCGGGGGACGCGGCGATGCCGGTCGCGGGCTTCCCGATCAACCCGTCGGCGCGGCAGCCACCGGAGGAGCCGGTGCTCACCGGCGTGTCCGCGATCGACGCGCTCACCACGCTGGTCCGCGGCCAGAAGCTGCCGGTCTTCTCCGTCGCCGGACTGCCGCACCTGGAACTCGCGGCTCAGGTGGCCGCCCAGGCATCCGCCGGCGGGGAGCCGTTCAGCGTGATCTTCGCGGCCATGGGGCTGACCCACGCCGACGCCGCCATGGTCCGCGCCGTGCTCGAGGAACGGAGCGCGGCGGGCGAGCTTGTGCTGCTGCTGAACCTGGCCGACGCCCCGGTGATCGAACGGATCCTGACGCCCCGGGTCGCGCTGACGGTGGCCGAGGACCTGGCCTTCCGGCTGGGGAGGCACGTGCTCGTGGTGATGGCCGACATGACCAGCTACTGCGAGGCGCTGCGCGAGGTGTCGGCGGCGCGGGGCGAGATTCCGGCCCGCCGCGCCTACCCCGGCTACCTGTACAGCGACCTGGCGTCGCTGTACGAACGGTGCGGCCGGATCCGCGGGCTGCCGGGCTCGCTCACCCTGCTGCCGGTGCTGACCATGCCCGCGGGCGATATCACCCATCCGGTGCCCGACCTGACCGGCTACATCACCGAGGGCCAGGTCGTGCTGTCGCCGGAACTGCATGCCCGGGGCATCTACCCGCCCGTGGACGCGCTTTCTTCGCTGTCCCGGCTGATGCGCCGGGGCGCGGGGCCCGGCCGCACCAGGTCCGACCACCTGGATGTTGCCGCGCAGACGCTGGCCGCGCTGGCGTCGGCACGGCGGGCCAGGGAACTTGCCGAGCTGATCGGCAGCGGCGCGCTGAGCGAGTCTGACCGCCGGTACCAGGAACTGGAGCGAGCCTTCGAGACCGGCCTGGTGAACCAGGGGCGCACCGAGAACCGGACCCTAGAGGAGACGCTCCGGCGGGCGTGGCAGGTGCTCGGCGTACTGCCCAGGCGGGAGCTGTCCATGCTGTCCGCCGAGGCCCTCGACGCCTACTATCCCGACGGCGCCGCCCCGGCCGCCCCTGCGTCGGCGGCATCGCCGGACAAGGTGGGGCAATGAACGGCCATCGGCTTGCCGTGCCGCCCGGACGGGCGGGCCGACTGCGGCTCGAGCGCCGCCTGCACGTCGCCCGGAGAGGCGCCGACCTGCTCGACCGCAAGCTGCGCATACTCCAGCAGGAGCTGCCCGGGCTGCGCGCCGACGCGCAGCGGGCCGCCGAGGAGTGGGCGCGGTGCGCGGCCGAGGCGGACCGGTGGCTGCTGCGGGCGGCGCTGCTGGGCGGCCAGCGCGCGATCCGGCTCGCAACCGGCGGCACCCCCGCCGAGATTGACGTCGGCTACGTAGTGACCGTGGGGGTGCGCCACCCGGCGGCGGTCACCTGCACGTTCCCCGCGCCGGAGAGCTGGGCGGGCTCCACCCTCGCCACGGCCAGGCAAGCGCACCAGGCATCGCTCGAAGCCGCCGCAAGATCCGCCGCCGCTTCGGCGGCACTGCGGATCATGGAGGCCGAGGCCGCAGCGACCCGGCTGCGGCTGCGCGCGGTCAGAGACCGGTGGATTCCGCTTCTGGAACGGGCGCGGGCCGAGCTGGCACTGGCAATCGACGAGCAGGAACGGGCCGATGGAGCCCGGCTCCGGCTCGCCGCCAAGCAGAGCGGACCAACGAGGCTGCCTGCCGGCCAGATCACGGGTCGCCTGGAACGTGGGATGTGAGGATGCCCCTGCACAGCGCGCAGCTTCCGGGTCCTGGCTTCCGCATCGGCTGGCACGGCGGCGACCTGGCCGGCTGGTGTGGACCCACCGATGGTGTGGCGGGCGGCCCCGGCTTTTGCGGAACCTGCGGGCGGTCGCCGTATGCGGGCCGATGGCTGGCCGGCGACTCGCGCTGGCGGCTATGGGGATGGTCAGTCGGCCTGCTCTAGCCCGCTCCGGCGGTCGGCTGTGGAGCTGGTGTCTGTTGCACACGCCTCGTGACGTGGGGAGAGTTGTGGGCGGTGACGACGATCCCGGCGACCATCACCGCGAGCGACGTGACCTCGCCGAAGATGGCGGCCGGGCTGTCGCGCAGCACCACGTTCAGCCACAAGATGCTGAGGGCGATGGAGATGATCGGGTCCGCCGAGGTGATGATCGACTGGACCGGGGCCAGGGACTTGCCCTGCTGAAGGGCGTACTGGTTGAACAGGTAGCCGAGCGGGCCGGCAACGGCAAGCACATAGATCGGCCAGTTGGTGAACACCTTCGCGGCCCCGCCGCTGAACTCTGAGGTCACGAGCTTGACCGCGAAGGCGGCGACCCCGTAGTTGACGCCGCAGGCCAGTGCCATCGCCAGCGGCCGCAGTCTCGGGTTCCGCGCGGCCACGGCGAGGCAGCCTCCGATGACCACCGCGAGTCCTATGACCAGCGGCACAAGGACGCTGAAGCGCACGTTCGTGGTGCCGCCGGATGGCTGCCCGACGGCGAGGAATGCGGCGACGCCGGCCGTGGTGGCGGCGACTCCTGCGAACATCAGGAGAGTCGACCGCCTCCCCCCGGGATGCGGAACTTTTCTCCGCCGGTCCAGGAGCCAGGAGATCAGGACGGCGAAGACCAGGTCGAACACGAGGAGCGGCTGTACCAGGGCCAGGCTCCCCAGGCTGAGCGCGACGACCTGCAGGGCGAAGCCCGCGACGTTCGCGGCGATCGCGATCAGCCAAAGCGGCTGCCGCGCCAGGTCAGCGAAGATGGCCGGCGACAGCCGCTTCCGCTTCTTGACACGCTTCGTGCTGCGCTGGTCGGCGACGGCGGAGATCCCGAGTGTCAGCGCGGAGGCGAGAGCTGTCGCCGTGGCGCTCGACGCGGACAACGACCTACCTGCCTTCCCTTACGAGGCCAGCCACGGGAGACACGGGGGCGGGCGGGCCGCGGCGGTACGTCGTGGTACGCCAAGACCGGGTGACCCGGCCCCGCCCCGCAGGCCGCCGAACAGGCAGCGAGCGTCACGGTGAGTACACGCGAGGGCCTCATTTGCCCCCCCATCTGACCGGTGACCATGGGTGCGGTTGCCGAAGCTGCAGGGGCAGCGATTGGCTGCTGTGCGCTTCGGCGCGACTGCTGCCCGGGCTCCGGGCCTGCCGAAGGCGTGGCTGGCGCTCATTGCTCAGTCTGTTGCGTAGACGGGCTTTTGGGCTTCCCGGCACTTGTCGTGCCCGGCGAAGAGCCCGAACGTAGCCAGGGATCCGATCGCGTTCGTGATCGACAGGAAGCTCCCGCTGACGATGAAACAGGACCGCGCAGAACGGTTCGACCCTGAACTGGTCACGGTGTGAATCGATGAACCCGGCCAGCGCGGAAGTCTGGGGTCGAGTTCCCGGGCAAAATAGGCGCTCGCCGCCTTCAGGATCACATTCGCGCGTCGCAGCTTGCGGACTTCCCGCTCCAGCTCCGCGATCCGCACCTCGAAGACCATTCTCACAGCCCGTTCCCGCAGCTCAGCGGGATGCGGCTTCCTGGACACCATGAGCCCCAACCTTCCCAGAGGTCATGGCCTCCAAGGAACCCGGGGGGGTCCATCATCCCGATGAGACCCGCATACAGCAGCGGCTTGCGGCCGAACTTGTCGATCCAGGCCAGGGCGATGAGCGTGGCGAGGCAGTTGACCACGCCGACCGAGACGATGGTCGCGATCGTCTGATCGTGGGGCGTGGTGAAGCCCGCCACCTTGAAGATCTTGCCGGAGTGGCAGATGACCGCGTTGAT
>JASHPR010000009.1 GCA_030038015.1 Streptosporangiaceae bacterium | reverse complement strand
GCGCCGACCCCGCCGCCAGCAGGGCAGGCCGCCCCCAACAGCAGCCGATCAATTTCGGATCCCTCATCGAATGATGTGGTGGCGTCCTCGCTGTCATTAGAACAACAGCGATGAGTCCACGACGCCATTGAGCCGACGGAGGCCGCAGCCCGGCGGCAGCGAGCCGTGCCCGATATGTACTGGTATGGACAGTTGAGCCGATGGCGGCCCGCATTTTCGGGCCGCCACTTCTCGCCTCGCGTACAGCCCAAACCCCAACCTATGTCCGCAAATACCAAGGCGGCGGGTGCCGTCATAGCGAGGCGCGCCTGGGATGGCAGGCGCGGGGAGCGGCCAGGGCGGCAGGCACAGCCGCGGCCGCGGGCACGGCCAAGGCCAGCGGGCACGGCCAAGGCCAGCGGGCACGGCCAGGGCCGCAGGCATGGCCAAGGCCAGCGGGCACGGTCAGGACGCGGCCCGGCGGAATGCCGCCAGGCGCAACGCCATGTGCAGGTCGTCGCGCTGCGCGCTGGTCTTGAGGTTGACCCCGGTGAGGGCCTCGATGCGCTCCAGGCGGTAGTAGAGCGTCGTGCGGTGGATGTGCAGCTGCGCTGCGGCCCGGGCGATGTCCCCGCCGTGGTCCAGTACGATCCGCGCGGTGATCATGAGATCCGGCCTGGCCCGCCGGGCCAGCACGTCGGCCCCCGGATGGATGTCGGCGACCTCGAGGTCCGGCGGCGCCGCCACGACCAGGTGCCACGAACCGAGCGCGTCCCAGGCGGGGCGGGTCAGCACCGCCCCAGCGCGAAGCGCCTGCCTGGTCAGCGAGGCCCGGCGCACGGCCTGGTGCAGCTGCGCTAGCGGCAGCGGGGGCCCGCTCGTGGCCGCGGCCCCCCGGGCAGGGTTGGGATGCACGCTCATGTCGCTGCGGAGCGGCCAGCCGGTCGCCGCCCGGGGAGCGTTGACCACCATGGTCGAGGCAGGGTCAAGCTCTTCGAGCGCGACCAGCTCCCGCGCGGCGCTGTCGTCGGGACCCGCCGCCAGGCGAGCGAGCAGCGCGGCCCGCCGCCGGCTGCGTCCCGCACTGGTCATCGGCGTCTGCGCCAGGAACATCGCGGCGAGTTCCGCGCACGTGACGATCTGCGGCAGCTGTGCCTCGGTCACGGTCTCGTCGCCGTCGAGCACCCACAGGTAGCCGAGCAGTTCCCGGCCCGAGCGCAGCGGCACGCACCATCTCGGCAGCATGTCGGCTTCGGGTGCGGCAGGCGTGCGAACCGGGCCGGGCGCGCGGGCAAGCCCGAGCCGTGCGACGACCGCCCTGGCCGCGGGGTCGACCTCGTGCTGCAGGATCGTGCGCATCCGGGTGCCGTCGACCTGCCCCTGGGCACTCCACCAGATCGGCCGGTGCCGGGCGTCCTCGATCAGCACCGGGTGAGCCAGGGACGCGCCGAGCTCGTCCACGGCCGCCTGCACATCCCGCAAGCCCGCCACCGCCTCCCCTGCCCGGCGCTCCTCCCCAAACCGCCGGGCCACCGCCTGGGGCAGCGCCGGGCCGGCGAAGGAGCGAGACCGGCCGGAAGCGTGGGTGTCGCCCGGCCTCTACGCCATTTTCCGACAATCGTATGAAACGAAGGCAGGAAGTTCCGCAGCGGAGCCGAAGCCCGCGCCGTGCGCGGCTGTCTACAGTGCGGGTGTCGTGGCCGGACCAGCCACGGCGCCAGACGTTCCGGGAGGCCTCCATGACCGCTGCCGCAGGCCGCACCGCGCTCTTCCCCATCGGGCCCACCGCGCCGCTGGCGTTCGCCGCTGGGTCGCCCGAGCGCGCGCGGGTCGCCGCCGCGCTGAAAGAGGTCCGCCAGGCCGACTATGACGTCGCGAACCTGATCGGGGGCGAGGAGGTACGCACCGGCAGGCGCGTGCCCATCGTCACCCCGCACGAGCACTCCCGTGAGCTCGGGCACGTGTACTACGCCGGGGCGGCCGAGGTCGGCCGGGCGATCGACGCGGCGCTGGCCGCCTCCGCCTGGTGGGGCCGGCTGCCATGGGAGCAGCGGGCCGAGCCGTTCCTGCGGGCGGCTGACATGCTGCAGCACGGGCCGTGGCGGGACCGGCTGAACGCCGCGACCATGCTGGAGCTGTCGAAGACGACCTACCAGGCCGACATCGACGCCGCCTGCGAGACCGTGGACTTCCTCCGCGCGAACGTCAAGAACATGCTCGACATGTACGAGGTTCAGCCCGGATCCCTGCCCGGGATGTGGAACCAGGCCGAGTACCGGCCTCTCGAAGGCTTCGTGTTCGCGGTCTCGCCGTTCAACTTCACCTGCATGAACAACCTCGCCTTCGGCCCGGCCGTGCTCGGCAACACCGTGGTCTGGAAGCCAGCGGAAAGCGCGTCGCTCGTGATGCACCTGTCGATGCAGCTGCTGCGGGAGGCCGGGCTGCCCGACGGGGTGATCAACATCGTTTACGGCGACGGGCCGCAGATCGGCGAGGTGGCGCTGGCCCACCGCGATCTCGCCGCCGTCCACTTCACCGGGTCAACCGCGACGTTCCAGCACATCTGGCAGACGGTCGGCGCGAACATCACCTCGTACCGGAATTACCCGCGCGTCGTCGGCGAGACCGGCGGCAAGGACTTCATCCTCGCCCACCCGACCGCCGACCTCGAGGCGCTGGCGGTCGCCTGCATCCGCGGCGCGTACGAGTACCAGGGCCAGAAGTGCTCGGCAGCCTCGCGCCTGTACGCGCCGCGCAGCCTGTGGCCCGAACTCAGGGACCGGCTGGTCGCGCTGACTGAGTCGGTCGTGGTAGGCGACCCGACCGAGCCGCAGACCTATGTCGGCGCCGTGATCAACGCCCGGCAGTTCGGCAAGCATGCCGACGCCCTGGCCCGCGCCCGCAGCGAGAACCTGGTCTTGGCCGGAGGGGGCACCGACGACTCCGTCGGCTGGTTCGTCGACCCGACGGTGCTCGAGGTCTCCGACCCCTCCTCACCATTCCTGACCCAGGAGCTGTTCGCGCCGGTCCTGACCGCGTACGTCTATGACGACACCGCCTGGGACGAGATGCTGCGGCTGGTCGACCAGTCCACCGCGTACGGGCTCACCGGCGCGGTGTTCGCAGCCGACCCCGCTGCGATCGAGCAGGCCGCCGACGCGCTGCGCTATACCGCAGGGAACCTGTACATCAACGACAAACCCACCGCCTCGGTCGTCGGGCAGCAGCCGTTCGGCGGCGCCAGGGCGTCCGGCACCAACGACAAGGCCGGCACTGTCTGGAACCTGATCCGCTTCGCCAGCCCGCGGTCGGTCAAGCGCAACCACCTGCTGGTCCGCGACTACCGCTACCCACATCTGGAAACGTGACATAGGCCGCCTCCCGGGTGGGCAAGCTAAGAACCGCGACTGCCTACGGTTTGGGGGCGGACAGTGAGCCTGGCGAAGTCAGTAGACGTAGAGCGGCGTTCCGTCGACCAGCTGGAGCCGATCATCGGTGCCGAGCGGCACGCGCGGCTGCTGCAGGAGGCTGACCAGTTCCGGCAGCTGCTGGGCACGCGGACCATATGGAACATCAGCTCAACCGCGGTCGGCGGGGGGGTCGCCGAGATGCTGCACGTGCTCCTCGGGTACGCCGCCGATCTCGACATCCCCGCCCGGTGGAAGGTGATCACCGGCGACGCGGGCTTCTTCGCGATCACCAAGCGCTTGCACAACCAGATCCACGGCGAGACCGCCGGCGGGCCGCTCACCAAGGCGGACGCCGCCCACTACACGAATATGCTCGCGGCGAACGCCGCCGAGCTGCTGGACGAGCTCAGGCCCGGGGACCTGGTGCTGCTGCACGACCCGCAGACCGCGGGGCTGGCCAGGGCGCTGGTGCGCGCCGGGACGCGGGTGGCGTGGCGCTGCCACATCGGCGTGGACTGGGAGAACGACGCGACCCGGAAGGCGTGGGGCTTCCTGCGGCCGCACCTGGCCGCAGCGGACGGCTATGTCTTCACCCGCCGCGACTACGTGCCCGCCTGGATGCCGGGCCGGAAGGTCGCGATCATACCGCCGTCGATCGACCCCCTGTCCCCGAAGAACGAGCCGCTTGACGGGGTGACCGTGCGGGGAATCCTGGGCCGGATCGGGGTACTGGACGGCGCCACGCCGGACGACCGGACCTCGTTCATGCGCAGCGACGGCAGCGTGGGCTTCGTGACCCGGTACGCGGAGGTCACCGGCGAGGACCGCCCCGGCCCCCACGACCAGCTGGTGGTGCAGGTCTCGCGGTGGGACCAGCTCAAGGACATGGCCGGGGTCATGCAGGGCTTCGCCAAGCACGTGGTGCCCGGCGGCGACGGCTACCTGGTGCTGGCCGGCCCGGCCGTCGCCGGGGTGACCGACGACCCGGAGGGCGCCGCGGTCTTCGGTGACTGCCTGCTGCAGTGGCGCGACCTGCCGGCCGAGGCCCGCGCCCGTATCCTCCTGGTCACCCTGCCGCTCGACGACGCCGGCGAGAACGCCGCGATGGTGAACGCGCTGCAGCGCCAGGCCAGCGTCATCGTGCAGAAAAGCCTCGCCGAGGGGTTCGGGCTCACCGTGGCCGAGGGGATGTGGAAGGGCCGGCCCGTCGTGGGCTCGGCCGTCGGCGGCATCGTCGACCAGATCGCCGACGGCACCGGCATCCTGCTGCACGACCCCCACGACCAGAAGGCGTTCGGGGTCGCTGTCCGCGGGCTGCTCGACGACCCCGCCGAGGCCGGCCGGATGGGGCGGGCCGCCCAGGCCTACATCCGCGAACACTACGTCGGCGACGTGCACCTGCTTCGCTACGCGGACCTCTTCGGCTCGCTGATGGCGAAGGGCAGGAACCGGGAAAGCCGGCCCGTGGCTCCCCCGGCTGAGGCAGCCCTCGCCGCTCCCCCGGCTGAGGCGGCCGCCGCGGCTCGGCAGGCTGAGCCGGCCCCCGCGGCTCCCCCAGGCTGAGCCGGCCCCCGCGGCTCCCCCAGGCTGAGCCGACCCCCGCGGCTCCCCCAGGCTGAGCCGGCCCCCGCGGCTGATCGGGAGCGCCACAAAGACTTGACTCATTCCAGAAAACGGCCGCCTGCACGTCGACTGGCCTGCTGCGGCGCATCGAGCCTGCCGGGCATCCGGCCCGGTTCGAGCGCCGGGTCGGCGACAACCATCATCACCTCGTGTGCCGGGTGTGCAGCCGCACCGAGGATGCCGACTGCGCGGGCGGGGACCAGCCGTGCCTGGCCCCGGCAGGCGAGCGGGGCTTCGCGATCGACGAAGCCGAAGTGGTGTTCTGGGGCGTCTGCCCCGCATGCCAGGCGGCCGGCGGCCCCGCGCGCGGAGCACAACACAACCAGGAGGGATGGCAGTGACGCAGAATCAGCCCGTGCGCACGACCACGGACGCCGGCACGCCGGCCGAAAGCGACGAGCATTCGCTGACCGTAGGCCCGGACGGCCCGGTCCTGCTGCAAGATCACTACCTGATCGAGCAGATGGCGAACTTCAACCGGGAGCGCATCCCCGAGCGGCAGCCGCACGCGAAGGGCGGCGGCGCGTTCGGCTACTTCGAGGTGACGGACGACGTCAGCGCGTACACCAAGGCCGCGGTGTTCCAGCCGGGCACCCGGACCGACACGCTGATCAGGTTCTCCACCGTGGCCGGGGAACGCGGCAGCCCCGACACCTGGCGCGACCCGCGCGGCTTCGCGCTGAAGTTCTACACGTCCGAAGGCAACTACGACATGGTCGGGAACAACACCCCGGTCTTCTTCGTCCGTGACCCGCTGAAGTTCCAGCACTTCATCCGGTCGCAGAAGCGCCGCGCCGACAACAACCTGCGCGACCACGACATGCAGTGGGACTTCTGGACGCTCTCCCCCGAGTCGGCGCACCAGGTGACGTGGCTGATGGGCGACCGCGGGATCCCGAGGTCCTGGCGGCACATGAACGGGTACAGCTCGCACACATACCTGTGGATCAACGCGGCGGGCGAGAAGTTCTGGGTGAAGTACCACTTCAAGACCGACCAGGGCATCGGCTTCCTCACCCAGGAGGAGGCCGACCGGCTGGCCGGGTCCGACGCCGACTACCACCAGCGTGACCTGTACCAGGCGATCGAGTGCGGCGAGTACCCGAGCTGGACGCTCAAGATGCAGATCATGCCGTTCGAGGCTGCCAAGACGTACCGGTTCAACCCGTTCGACCTGACCAAGGTGTGGCCGCACGGCGACTACCCGCTGATCGAGGCCGGCCGGCTCACCCTCAACCGGAACCTGACCGACTACCACACCGAGATGGAGCAGGCCGCGTTCGAGCCGAACAACCTGGTGCCCGGCATCGCCCTGAGCCCGGACAAGATGCTGCTCGCCCGCGGGTTCTCCTACGCCGACGCGCACCGCGCCCGGCTCGGCGTGAACTACAAGCAGATCCCGGTGAACGCGCCCAGGGTGCCCGTGCACAGTTACAGCAAGGACGGCGCGATGCGGGTGGTCAACGTCTCCGACCCGGTGTACGCGCCGAACTCCAAGGGCGGCCCGCAGGCCGACAGCGAGCACTACCGGCCGGCCGGCTGGTACGCCGACGGCGACATGGTGCGCGCCGCCTACACCCTGCACGAGGAGGACGACGACTGGGGCCAGGCGGGCACCATGGTCCGCGAGGTGCTCGACGACGCCGCGCGCGACCGGCTGGTCAGCAACATCGTCGGCCACCTGCTGGACGGCGTGCCGGGCCCTGCGGCTTCGCGGTAGCGTGCGGCTGATGAAGCGCGGCCCAGCGGCGCGACGCGCGAGCGCGGCGCCCGCGCCCGCACGACTCCGGCAGGAGCCATGAACGATCAGGCAGCAGACCGGCAGGCGATCCGTGAACTGGCCGAGAACTGGGCGGTATGGCGCGACGCGGGCGACTGGGAGCGCTTCCGCACCCTCTGGCACCCCAGCGGCCGGATGATGGCGACCTGGTTCCAGGGCACGGCGGATGAGTTCATCAGGGCCAGCCAGGAGGGGTTCGCCCGGGGCGTGCGCATCCTGCACTTCCTCGGCGGCACGTCCGTTGACCTGTCCGGGGACCGGGCCGTGGCCCAGACGAAGATGACGATCAGCCAGCGGGCGCCCGTCCACGGGGTGCCGTGCGACGTGGTCTGCACCGGCCGTTTCTATGATTTTCTTGAACGGGACGCCGCCCGCTGGGTCATCGCGCTGCGCCAGCCCATCTACGAGAAGGACCGGCTCGACCCGGTCGACCCGGCCGCGCGGCTGGAGCTCGACCCCGGCCAGCTCGGCCGGTTCCCCGAGGGCTACCGGCACCTGGCGTACCTGCAGACGGGCATCGGCTACCAGGTCAAGCCGGACATGCCGGGGCTGACCGGGCCGGAGGTCGAGGCGCTCTACCGGCGCGGGGCCCGCTGGCTGGCCGGGGGGCCGTGCGACTGACCGGCCGGGCTCACACCGCCTCGGCGAGGATGACCGCGGCGGTGAGCACGCGCAGCGCCGGGATGGCCAGGCCGATCTCCGCCAGCGCCGCGCCGGAGACCTCGACGCCGGGCACCCGGGGGCCGGGCAGGCCGCGGCGGCAGGGCTGCCGCTCGCCCGGCGTCACCTCGGTGACCCGGTAGCGCCGCAGCGGGTCCAGCCCCGGCACGCGCATGGCGGCCGGCTGGCCGGTGACCGGCTCGTCCAGCTGCACGTAGCTCATCAGGGCAGCGGAACGGTCCGCGGCGACCACGCCGTGCATCCACGCGGTGTCGTCCGGCGTGTCGATCCTGACCACGCGGCCGGAGTGAATCAGGCCGCGGTGGCGCTTGTACAGCCGGACCCACCCGGCGAGCTCGGACAGCTCCGCCCGGCCGGCCTGGCTGAGGTCCCACTCGATGCCGAAGTGCCCGAACAGCGCGGTCGCGCAGCGCAGCGACAGCGGCATGTACCGGCCGGTCTGCTGCGAGAACGGCGCGGACACGTGCGCGCCCAGGTACTCGGGCGGCACCAGCTGCCCGGTCCAGCGCTGGATGGACTGCCTGGCCAGGGCGTCGGTCATGTCCGAGGTCCACACCCGCTGGACGCGCTCCAGCATGGCCAGGTCCACCCGGCCGCCGCCTGACGCGCACGACTCCCACTCCACCGCCGGGTACCGCAGGCGCAGCTCGTCGAGCAGCGCGTAGACCGCGCGCGCCTGCTCGTGCGCGGCCGGGGCCCCCGACCGGGCGCCGCCGCCCGCGTCGACGATGTCGGAGTTGCAGTCCCACTTGACGCAGTCGACCGGGTACTCCGACAGCAGCCTGCCGATGTGCTCGAGCAGGTAGGCCCGCACCTCCTCGCGGGTCAGGTCGAGGACGAACTGGTGGCGCTGCTGCGGCGGCAGCCGGTGCCCGGCCGCCAGGATCCAGTCCGGGTGCGCGCGGTAGAGCTCCGAGTCGGGGCTCACCATCTCCGGCTCGATCCACAGGCCGAACTGCATGCCGCGGGCGCGCACGTGGTCGGCCAGCCGGTGCAGGCCGCCGGGCCACACCGCCTCGTCCACCCACCAGTCGCCCAGGCCCGCCTGGTCGCTGCGCCGGCCGTGGAACCAGCCGTCGTCCAGCACGTACCGCTCGGCGCCGACGTCGGCGGCGAGGTCGGCCAGGGCGGCGAGCCTGCCGAAGTCGTGGTGGAAGGAGACCGCCTCCCAGACGTTGAGGTTGACCGGGCGCGGCGAGCTGGGGTGCGCGGGCAGGGACCGCAGGTAGCCGTGGAACTGCGCGGCCAGGCCGTCCAGGCCGGACTGGGTGGCCGCGAGGTAGACCCAGGGCGTGGCGTAGGACTCGCCCTCCGCCAGGGCGACCTCGCCGGGGAGCAGCAGCTCGCCGCCCCCGATGGTGGTCACCCCGGCGGCTGGCCCCCCGCCGCCGGCGCTCAGCGTGGAGGGAACCCGCTCGACCCGGTGCACGGTGTTCCCGCTCCACGCGACGTGCAGGCCGAACGCCTCGCCGTCGGCGAAGGTGACGCCGGGGACGCTGGCGACGACAACCGTGGCGGAGTCGTGGCCGGTGTGGCCGCGGCGGCCTTCCCGCAGCCACAGCCCGTCGCCGAGCCGGTGCCGCTGCGGGATCCGCTCGGCGGCCGGCCGGCCGGTGAAGTCGAGGACCTCGCCGGCCCGCGCCGGCAGCGGGAAGACCACCTCCAGGCTGTCCACCAGGTAGGGCCGGCTCCCGGTGTTGGTCAGCGTGTGCCTGGCCCGGATCGCGCCGCCGGGCACGGCCTCCACCTCGGTGGCCAGGCGCAGGCCGGCGCCGGTGTCCCCGGCCTCGACCCGTGCCCACCCGGGACCGTGCTGCACCGCGGACGGCCGGAAGGCGGGCGACCAGTCACGCCCGGTGGCCGCGCCGCCGGCGTCGCCGGGGCC
>JASHPR010000095.1 GCA_030038015.1 Streptosporangiaceae bacterium | reverse complement strand
ACCGAGTTCCCGATCGTGTAGCCGAACCCCGGCTCGAGCGGCTCGACGACGAACCGCGACCGGAACTCGCTGACCTGGTCCTCGGTGAGGCTCGGGCGCTGGGCGATGAGCATGGGTGATTCCTTTCCGCGATGCCCGCTATATGACGATCGCGACTTTCGCTGGCGGCGGGGCGCCGCCATCTGCCGTGGCCGGCCACTTCGGCGCGGCCGGGTACTGCCTGCTACTGCTTGGAGTAGTACTCGACGATGAGCTGCTCCTGGACCAGGGTGTCGATCTGCGCCCTGGACGGGAGCGAGTGCACCAGGATCCGCATCTTGTCCGGGATCACCTCGAGCCACGCCGGGACCGTGCGCTCGCCGGCCTCGGCGCGCGCGACCACGAACGGGGTCAGCTCGCGGGACTTCTGCGCGATCTCGACGATGTCGCTCTCGCGGACCCGGCAGGAGGGGATGTTCACCTTGCGGCCGTTCACCCGGACGTGGCCGTGATCGACCAGCTGGCGGGCCATGTCCCTGCTCTTGGCGAAGCCGGCCCGGTAGATCACGTTGTCCAGGCGGCTCTCCAGGATCTGCAGCATGGCCTCGCCGGTACGGCCGCGCGTGCGGGCCGCCTCCTGGTAGTAGTTGTTGAACTGCCGTTCAAGGACGCCGTAGATGCGGCGGGCCTTCTGCTTCTCCCTGACCTGGAGCAGGTAGTCGTTGTTCTCCCGGGCCCGGATCCTGCCGTGCTCGCCCGGCGGGTAGGGCCGGATCTCGATCGGGCACTTCGGCGAGTCGCACTTGGCGCCCTTGAGGAACAGCTTGGTCTTCTCGCGGCGGCAGAGCTTGCAGTCCGGACCGGTGTATCGAGCCATGTCTGTGTGCTCCCTCAGACCCGGCGCCGCTTGGGCGGGCGGCAGCCATTGTGCGGAACCGGGGTGACGTCCTGGATCGAGCCGACCTCAAGCCCGGTCGCCTGCAGCGACCGGATCGCGGTCTCCCTGCCCGAGCCCGGGCCCTTCACGAACACGTCGACCTTGCGCATGCCGTGCTCCATGGCGCGGCGTGCCGCGGCCTCCGCCGCCATCTGCGCCGCGAACGGGGTCGACTTGCGCGAGCCCTTGAACCCGACCTGGCCGGACGAGGCCCAGGAGATCACGCTCCCGCCGGGGTCGGTGATGGAGACGATGGTGTTGTTGAACGTGCTCTTGATGTGGGCGTGCCCGTGAGCGATGTTCTTCCGCTCTTTACGGCGCACCTTCTTCACGCCGGTGCGGCTCTTTGGAGGCATCCTCTTCCTTCGGCTCTGAGGTGATCGGACCGCTGTGCGCGGACTACTTCTTGCCGGCCTTCTTCTTGCCGGCCACGGTCTTCTTCTTGCCCTTCCTGGTGCGGGCGTTGGTCTGCGTGCGCTGGCCGTGCACGGGCAGCCCGCGGCGGTGCCGGATGCCCTGGTAGCACCCGATCTCCACCTTGCGGCGGATGTCCGCCTGCACCTCGCGGCGCAGGTCACCTTCGACCTTGTAGCTGGCCTCGATCCAGTCCCTGAGCCTGACGAGGTCGTCGTCGGTCAGGTCGTGCACCCGGGTGTCCCCGCTGACCTCGGTCGCGGCGAGCGTCTCCAGGGCCCGGGTGCGGCCGATTCCGTAGATGTAGGTGAGGGCGACCTCGAGCCGCTTGTCACGCGGGAGGTCGACGCCGACGAGGCGTGCCATCGTGGGCAGTTCTCCTTCTGCTCGCGGAGGTCCTGCGCACCGCTTCCCGCCACTGCCCAAGCGTCGTGCGCCCGGACGGGCCCCGGCCTCCTCCCGGGGGTTACCCTTAACCGGCGGGCCGCCGGTTAAGGGCTGCGTTGCGTGCTTTGCTGTTGCTGTGTGCTCGGTGTTCTGCTAGCTGGGTTCTCGCTGGCCTGGCTCAGCCCTGACGCTGCTTGTGGCGCGGATCAGCGCAGATGACCATGACCCGGCCATGCCGACGGATGATCCGGCATTTGCTGCAGATCTTCTTCACACTCGGCTTGACCTTCATCGCTTGCTCATCTCGTTTACTTGTACCGGTAGACGATCCGCCCACGACTGAGGTCGTAGGGGCTCAGCTCGACGACGACCCGGTCATCGGGAAGGATCCGGATGTAGTGCATCCGCATCTTCCCGCTGATGTGAGCCAGGACCTTGTGCCCGTTGTCTAGCTCCACCCGGAAAAAGGCATTCGGCAGGGATTCGACTACCGTGCCCTCAATCTCGATGGCGCCGTCTTTCTTGGGCATATCCTCCGCGCTTCGCTGATAACTCGCCAGCCGTGGCGTCGCCGCGGGCTGGCTGGTTCGTGCTCGTTGCTGTCTTCGTTTCGTCGGTGGTCTTCGGGTCCTTCAGACACGGCCGCGCCTGCGCATACCGCGGGCGCAGACACCTTCCGGATCCGGCTGGCTCCGACAGATGGCCGCCCTCAGCCGCCGGACAGTCATGTCGCGGCCGCGAGGGCAGCTCATGGGCCGCAGCAGAGTCTACGCGACCCTCGCCGCCAATGCGAACCCGGGCCGCGTACCTCCATGCGACCAGTCAAACCAGGGCAGCCGCCCGGATATTCCCACGTCACCGGTCGGGGGCGTCGCCGCCGATCTGATCGTGCCCGCCGCCGGGCAGCCGGCGGTGATCCGGGCCGCCGCCGGGATGGCTGCCGGTGATCCAGCGGCCGAGCATGATCGCGCCCCACGGCCCGGCGATCCACAGCGGCCAGAGGTAGCCGGCTCCGCTCATGGCCCAGATCACGAAGCAGACCAGCGTGACGGTGAACCAGCTCCCCCACGCGGCGGTCCATGCCGGGGAGAACCTGCCGTGCCGCCTGGCCAGGGTGCCGCCCGCCGCCTCCAGGTAGGAGCCTGCGCCGGGCACCTGCCTGCGGTAGCTGCGCGGCAGCGACGCATCGGGCAGCCGGTACAGGTCGATGGCGGGCAGGTCCTCCATGAGCTCGTCGAGGTCGCCCAGGGTCTTGGCCGCGTAGGCCTTGTCGAGCCGCTCGTTGAACTCCTCGACCGTGAGCCGGCCCGCCGCGTGGTGCTCGCGGAGCAGCGCCGCCACGCGCTCCCTGTCGTCGTCGGAAGCCCGGATCCTGGGGTCGGAAGCCGCCATCAGGTCCTCCTCAGCTCCTCGAGCCTGCCCCGGCTGCCGGGTGCTCGGCCTGGCCGGTGGCGGGCTCGCCGCGCAGCCGCTCGAACCCGCTGCGGCCGCCGTCCTCGGCGGTCAGCACCCACGGCCCGGACGCGGTGACGGCCACCGTGTGCTCGAAGTGCGCCGACCTGCTGCCATCCGCGGTGACCACGGTCCAGCCGTCATCGAGCAGCCGCGTCTGCGGGCTGCCCAGGACGAGCATCGGCTCGATCGCCAGCGCCATCCCCTCTCTCAGCACCGGCCCGTTGCCGGGCCGGCCGTGGTTCGGCACCGGCGGGTCCATGTGCATCTCGGTTCCGATCCCGTGGCCGACGTACTCCCGCACGATCCCGTACCGGCCGCTGGCCCGGGCGCTCGTCTCGACCGCGTGCGAGATGTCGCTCAGCCTGTTGCCCGCGCTGGCCTGCGCCAGGCCGCTCCACAGCGCCCGCTCGCACGCCAGCAGCAGGCCGGCGAGCTCGCCGGCGACGGGCCCGACCGCGACCGTGCGGGCCGCGTCCCCGTGCCAGCCGTCCACGATCGCGCCGCAGTCGATCGAGATCACGTCGCCGGCCGCGAGCCGGACGGCGTCGCTGGGGATCCCGTGCACGATCTGCTCGTTGACCGAGGTGCAGATCGTGGCCGGGTAGCCGTGGTAGCCCTTGAAGGAGGGGACCGCCCCGGCACCGCGGATCTCCCGCTCGGCGATGGCGTCCAGGTCGGCCGTGCTGATGCCGGGCTCGACCGCGTCAGCCAGCACGTCCAGCGTGTGCGCTACCACCAGGCCCGCCTTGCGCATCGACGCGATCTGGCCTGGCGACTTGATCTGGATCGGCTGTTCCCGCCTGGTCCGCATGGCGCCTCCGGATTTCCCTCCCCACGTTACCTTTGCGAGCCCAGTGCGCGAGGACGGAGGCCACGCCGGCGCCGGCCCGGCGGTCAGCGGATGAAGCGCCGCAGCGCGCTCAGGGCCCGGTCGGTGATCTCCTCGACCGGGCCCGTGGCGTCGACCCCGAGCAGGATGCCCTCGTCCGCGTAGAACGTGATCAGCGGCTGGGTCTGCTGCTGGTAGACCTCCAGCCGGTGCCTGATCGTCTCCTCCCGGTCGTCGTCGCGCTGGAAGAGCTCACCGCCGCAGTCGTCGCAGTGCTCGCTCCGTGACGGCGGGTCGAACAGCACGTGCCAGACGCGCCCGCACCTGCGGCAGGTCCGCCGCCCGGAGAGCCGCCTGACCACCTCGTCGTCGTCGACGACGAGCTCGAGCACCAGGTCGAGCTTGGTGCCCCAGTCGGCGAGCATCTTCTTGAGCGTCTCGGCCTGGGGGACGTTCCTGGGGAACCCGTCGAGCAGGAAGCCTGCCTGCGCATCGTCCTCCTGCAGCCGGCCGGCGACCATCGCGATCGTCACCTCGTCGGGCACCAGGTCGCCGCGGTCCATGTAGGCCTTGGCCACCCGGCCGAGCTCGGTGCCCGTGCTCACGTTGAACCTGAAGATCTCACCTGTCGAGATCGTCGGGATCGCCAGGTGGGAGGCTATGAACTGGGCCTGCGTCCCCTTGCCCGCACCGGGGGGCCCGACGAGGACGACGCGCACTACCGCAAGAAGCCCTCATAGTTACGCTGCTGCAGCTGGCTCTCGATCTGCTTCACCGTATCCAGGCCCACCCCAACCATGATCAGGAGGCTGGTTCCGCCCAGCGGGAACTGCTGGGATGCGCCGGCCAGCCCGATGGCCAGCATCGGGATCAGCGCGACGAGCCCCAGGTAGACCGAGCCCGGGGTGGTGAGGCGGTTCAGCACGTAGCCCAGGTACTCGGCGGTTGGCCGCCCGGGGCGGATGCCGGGTATGAACCCGCCGTACTTCTTCATGTTGTCCGCGACCTCGGTCGGGTTGAACGTGATCGAGACGTAGAAGAACGTGAAGAAGATGATCAGCGCGAAGGTCGCGATCATGTAGACCGGGTCGTCACCGTAGCTCAGGTGCACCACGACCCAGTCGGCCCATGCCTTGGGATGGGCGCCGTTCACCCCGCCGAACAGCTGCGCGGCCAGCTGCGGGATGTACAGCAGCGACGAGCCGAAGATGACCGGGATGACGCCGGCCTGGTTCACCTTGAGCGGGATATAGGTGGACGTACCCCCGTACATCTTCCGGCCGACCATGCGCTTGGCGTACTGGACCGGGATCCGCCGCTGCGCCTGCTCCATGAACGCGACGAAGCCGATGACCGCGATGCCCACGATCACCACGACGGCGAAGACGAACGCGTGCTTCTCCTGGTAGATCGTCTCCATCTCACCCGGCATCTGCGATATGACCGTGGTGAAGATCAGGATCGACATGCCGTTGCCGACCCCGCGGTCGGTGATCAGCTCGCCCAGCCACATGATCACGCATGTGCCCGCGGTCATGGTGATCACCATCGTGGCGATGGTGAACACGCCCTGGTTCGGGATCAGGTTGGAGCACTTCGTGGTGCCCGAGACGCCGTACAGGGTGCCGGACCTGGCCAGCGCGACGATCGCGGTCGACTGCAGGATGGCCAGGCCGCACGTGAGGTACCGGGTGTACTGGGTGATCTTCGCCTGGCCGGCCTGGCCCTCCTGCCGCAGCGTCTCCAGCCGCGGGATGACCACCGCGAGCAGCTGCAGGATGATGCTGGCGGTGATGTAGGGCATGATGCCGAGTGCGAACACCGACAGGCGGTAGAGCGCGCCGCCGCTGAACAGGTTGACCAGCTGGAACAGGCTGGTGTTGCTGCTCTTGACCAGGTTGAGGCAGGAGTCGACGGCCTTCTCCGAGATCCCGGGGGTCGGCAGCGAGGCGCCCAGCCGGAACACGCCGATCATGAAGATCGTAAAAAGCAGCTTCCTGCGCAGGTCAGGCGTGCGAAATGCGCGTACGAACGCGGTCAGCATGCCTGAACCCCACGTCCATGCGTCGACGTCATGTACCGCTCCTTGTTACGGGTGGGTGCCCACTGACTGCAAGCAGCGACTCCCGCGCCGCAGTCTAGCTCGCTCCGGACACTCCGACAGCCGCGCGCGAAGCCGGGCTGGCGAGCTGTCGCAGGCCCGGCCTCGCTGCGCATGTCGGCTCAGCTCACAGCTCGGTGACGGTTCCGCCGGCGGCGGTGATCTTCTCTCTGGCCGTTGCCGAGAACGCGTGCGCGGTGACCCGCAGGCCCTTGGGCACCGCATCGCCGATGCCAAGCACCTTGACCAGCTCGCCCCGCCGGACCGCACCCTTGGCCGCCAGGTCTTCGGGGGTCACGTCCCCGCCGTCCGGGTACAGGGCGGCAAGGCGGGCGACATTGACCACCTGGTAGGTGGTCTTGAACCGCGCGTTCGAGAACCCCTTCAGCTTGGGCAGCCTGCGGTGCAGCGGCATCTGGCCGCCCTCGAAGCTGTCCGGCACGTTCGTGCGCGCCTTGCTTCCCTTGGTGCCGCGGCCCGCGGTCTTGCCCTTGGACGCCTCGCCGCGGCCGACCCGGGTCGGCGGGGTGTGCGCGCCCGGGGCCGGCCGCAGGTGATGGATCTTCAGCCCGCGGCCGCGCGGGCCGCCCTGGCTCCCCGGGCTCCCCGGGGTGCTGCCGCTCTCCGCCATGTCAGTCGACCTCCTCGACGGTGACCAGGTGGCGGACCGCCTGGACCATGCCGCGGATCTCTGGCCGGTCCGCCTTGACCACCACGTCCCCGATGTGCCGCAGGCCCAGGGAGCGCAGCGTCTCGCGCTGCGCCCGCGTGCCGCCGA
>JASHPR010000094.1 GCA_030038015.1 Streptosporangiaceae bacterium | reverse complement strand
ACCAACGATCCCGCTACGCCGGGAATGTCTGTCGTCTGGGCTCTCGGCGCACCAGCCGTTGACGTCGGCATGGTCGGTGGCTAGCCAGACCCCCATGACACGCACGATCGTTCGGCCGCACCAGCGGCAAGCCTCAGTCTTGGTCAACCTTCGTCACTAGCTCGTGAAGCTCGTCCAAGGTGAGAGCGCTGCACTCTTCGCCCGTCTCTCGATGCCGAGCGGCATAGCCGTAGTTCTCAAAGCCGATACGCAGCGTGTAGGTGGGATGATCCTCAATCCAGCGGCCAACGTTCATGTCGTAGTCGAGCATGGTAGCAACCTTAACTCTAATTAACTCGGCTTGTCACGGCATGTTTGATCTAGAGCCGGTACGGTTAACGTGATCAAGTGCGCAAGATCGACCCGACGGCCAAGCTGCCGCCCTACCGGCAACTGGCAGGCTTCATCGCTGATGACATCGCCAGCGGGAAGCTGCCGCGTGGCTCCAAGCTGCCGAGCGAGTCTGACTACATGGAGCAGTACGAGCTAGGGCGATCCACCGTGCGCCGAGCGATGGCATGGCTACGTGAGCAGGGGTTGGTCGAGACGGTAGCCACCAGAGGGACCTACGTGCATGAGTGACCGAAGGGTCGGCCGAGCCAGACGCCTCCCAGACGGCCCTCGATCGAGCTAGAGCCATCATCACGTCTTCCCATGCCAAAGCCGACCCCACGGAGCGAGCGTGTGATTATCGCTCCGACGCTGGCCGAGCTTGAGGCGAAGCTGGTCCGCGTCGAGATAGAGGCCAACTGATCCGCCTTACACCTCATCGGCCTTAACGTCCGGCTTATCCCTGACCAAGCCCGGCTTCATCGCGGCAAGGACGCCCGTGCTGGTCGTCTGCTCTGTCATCTTCGTCCTCGGCTTGGTGGCGTTGATCCGCTGCTGCCGCGAGGACATTCCCGAGATCGTGCGCGCCCTGGCGTCGTGGTGGCGCAAGTCGGCCAGCTAAGGGGTCAGCCGAACCCAGGTGCCCGTAGCCGAGCCTGAGCACCACGCTGAGTCGTGATCACGTCTATCCGCCTTAAGGCTGCCTGCCTGCGTAGCCTCTGCGACGTGATCACTTCCCACGCCCTCTGACCTGCGCACTTGACAGTCCTAGGTGCTGTCCAGCACGACCGTTAACTGCGCCATCGCCAACGACAGCAGCAACGCCGACCCCGCACGCGGCCCGCCTGCCGGGGCTCCGGCCCGGGCCTGGTGCCGCCTGGCGCGCAGGAAGCCTCTTTCGGCGGCTGCTTGCGGGAATCCGGTGCGGAGCATCGGGGCCGCCCTTGCGCGGTAATTGGTGTCCGGTCAAGGAGCCGCGCCCGGGCGGCGCTAGCTGGTGGCGGTGACCGCACCGACGAGGGTGATGGAGACGCGGTCACGGTGTGGCGTAGATGGCGGCGAGGTCGTCGTCGGCGTGCCCGCTGCCGGCGGCGCGCCGCCAGCGCGGAACCAGCTGTCGAACGGCTCCTGGGAGGAACCAATCCCGGCGAACGCAGCCTGCAGGTCATCGGCTTCCAGGTAGACAACCGCTGCGTCGCCGCCCGGAGTCTGCTGAATCCACACCGCCTCCCTGGTGATGCCGTGCCGTTCGCGCGAGGACGCGTAGGCCGCCTTCCGCTCACCGTGGGCGACCGACTGCATGGCACTGCGATCTGCCTCGGTCTTGCCCGGAAGTATCGGTGCGACAAAGGCCACGGATTGCATCTGAACCCCCCATTGCTGATGTGCGCTGATTGTGCGCGGCTAAGAAGATAAGGGATCGGCCTCCGGCTCGCAGTGCCCGGCTGCGGGCACTGGTGGGCATGCTTGAGCCGACGCAGGCGATGACCTCTGCCGACCTGGCAGCGTCGTGGTCACGGCCAGCTTCCAGCCGGACGCCATCAGCTTCGCTCGAGGCAGGTGCAGACGCACACCTTGTTGCCGTCCGGGTCGGCAAGCACGGTGAATGACGGCGCCTGCGAATCGTCGACGACGGACCCGCCCTGGGCGACGGCGGCCATGATCCGTTCCTCCGCCACCTCGGGTGCGAGCCACAGGTCGAAATGCCAGCGCTGGCGAGGGGCCTCGTGCTCGCCGGTGCCCTGGAACCACAGACCGGGGACCCGGCCCGTCGGGTCGAAGACCGAGTCGTAGATCCTGTTGTCAGGGCTGCCGGTGAGCAGCACCGACCAGAACGGGGCGACGCGACTCTCGTTCGCGGTGTCGAGAGCGAGTTCGAGCTGGGCCACGGCCGTGGGCTCAGGCTCCAGCCCGTTCTGCCGTGCGATCTCGCTGATCTTCCGGGCCATGTCGATGTCCTTCTGGGTGACCCACAAGCCGTCCTCGCGGGTGCACAGCGAGACATCGACCACACCGCAGGTCATCTTGATGTCGGGGTGGTGGCTGGCGGCCTCCGCCGCCGCTGCGACAGCAGCGACGAACGCCGCGCCCGCCCTGAAGTCACCGATCCGGTAGCGCGCGTGCAGAGCCTGGGCGAGCTTGCGCCAGTCGCCGAGCCCTGCGTCGAGGATCTCCTTCGTGCTGAGTCTCTCCATGGCTCCACCTTGACACGCGGCACCGACAGACGGGCGACGGCCAGGTGCCGGGCGTAGCCGGGCCAGCTTCCGCCGACGGCACCGGCAGGGCAGGATGGTGCCCGTGACGGCAGACCGCGGGCCTGACCACGCGCACGCAGCGCCAGGCGTTCATAGCGAGGCTGCCGGACCGGACAGCGCAGCCGATCCCTTCGCGGCCTGGCAGCACATGCGGGAGCGCGACGGGCCACGGGTCAGCCTGATCCGGCTGTACGACCTGGTAGCCGGGCCAAGAGGGCTCAAGCCGCAGGAGCTGCCGCTGGCCGAGCGCAGGGAACTGGCCGCCCGCGCGAACCCGCTGCTGTGGCCAGGGTTCCAGGACAACGCACGGTCGCAGCCGCGGGGGCCGGAGCCGGTCCTGGTCATCCCATACGACCCGGGCTGGCCGGCGAGGTTCGAGGCGTGGCGCGGGCGCCTGGCACGCCTCCTCGGCCCGGCTGCCCGCCGGATCGAGCACGTCGGCTCGACCTCGGTGCCCGGCCTGGCAGCCAAGCCGGTCGTGGACATCCAGGTCAGCGTGGCGGACATGGATGACGAGGATTCGTACGTGCCGCCGTGTGAGGCGGCCGGGCTCCAGCTGCGCTTCCGCGACGACGAGCACCGGTACTTCCAGCCGCCGCCCGGCCAGCCCAGGGACGTGCACGTGCACGTCTGCCAGCAGGGAAGCGGCTGGGAGCGGGTGCACCTGCTGTTCCGCGACTACCTGCGGTCCAGCGCCGGGGCGCGGGAAGCCTACGCGGCGGCGAAACGCCAGGCGGCCAGGACCTGGGCCGATCAGCGGGCCGCCTACGGGGAGGCCAAGTCCGACGCGATCCTCGGCATTCTCGGCCAGGCGGAGGCCTGGGCCGGCGCCACCCGCTGGGTGGCATGACGCCTGGCCGGCACGTCGGCACGCGGGCGCCCGGCAAGATCACCGCGCCGGGCCTTCCGGCGTGCCAAGGTACGGGGCGAGCAGCGTCGCTCCCAGCTCCAGGAACTTCCGGACCTCGCCGAGATCTGTCTCGGCGCCGCCCACGGCCGCCGGGCGATACGCAACCGGGCCAGCTGCTGAGAAGTCATCTTCGGCGACAAGGATCCCGAACGTGCGTTCGATCGCCGGCTCGATCACCTCGTCCAGTGAGCTCGCCCCTCTCTCCGCGGCGTCGGCCTCGAGGAGCCGGGCGGCGTTCTCCGGGCTGGCCTCCGTCAGCGCGATCACGATCACCTCGCGAGGGTCGGTGACGCTGAGCGCGGTCAGCATCCGGTTCGGCGTGCCGAAGCCCGACTCGTGATACCACGCCTTCCGGAAGTCGTCATACGTCTTGCCCGGGCGCAGCCTCCGCCTGAGAATCGCCACCGCTATCACGGCGTGCCTCCTTCGCACAGCGAGCCCACGACAGTGTCGGGCGTCCCTGCCCGGCCGGGTAAGAGACCTAAGTCCCTGCCGGACCTGGTGAGCTCGGCGGCGAGCGACCGCGCCGCGTTCTCGTCGAGGGCCGCAGGCGTCGCGGCCGCCGCGCGGGGCGCGATTCCTTGATCACCTTCACTTCTACTCCCGTCGGGTCACTCAAGCGGGCTTTATGCCCGTAATGTCCACACCAAAAACAGGAAAAGTTGCGGTCGTCCGAGAGTGGAGCCGCCTGGCCCGGCAGGGAGCCCGGTCAGCGCGGCGCGCCGGCGCAGCGCGGGCGGCGCGGCGAGCCCAGGGGCCCAGTCAGCGTGGTGC
>JASHPR010000093.1 GCA_030038015.1 Streptosporangiaceae bacterium | reverse complement strand
CGCTCGGCGCGCCCGGGCAGCCGGCCACCTTCGCCGAGTGGATGTCGAACGCGCTGCGCCGGGAGGGCCTGACCCAGGAGGCGGCGGCGCGCCAGCTCGGCGTGTCCGTGAAGACCGTCAGCCGCTGGGTCGGCGGCGCCACCGAGCCGCGGATGCGGGACCTGCGCCGGATCCAGGAGGTCTTCGGCCAGGTGCCGCTTCCGTAGCCCGCCGCCCGCGGTGGGCCGGGCCGGCCCGGGCCGGGCTCCGGGTGCGCCGGCGGGCGGCATGCGGCGGGATGCGCCGCGCCGCGCGGCACACGGTCAGGCCTGTCTGATCCGGGCACTGGACGTCCCCCCACAACTGTCCTACCGTGCTGCCATGGCGGTTCACGCTGGGCGCCACCAGCTGGGGACAGATCGTGGTCGTATACTCCTGCACACCTTCCGTGATGGACTCGCCGCGCAGGCTGGCCACGACCTGACCATCGAGGTAGGCCGGTGGTCGGGGGCGCTGACGGTGAACGAGGATCTGAGCCCTTCCGGGCTCGAAGTGCAGGTCGATATGGGCTCACTGATCGTGCGCGAGGGCACGGGAGGGCTCAGGCCGCTGACCGACCGCGACCGCCGCGAGATCGCGGTGACCGCACGGAAGGTGCTTGGCGCCGGCCGCCATCCCGACGCGCGCTTCGTGGCCGGGGACTTCAAGCCATCCGGGGACGGCGAGGGCCTGATCACCGGGACGCTCACGCTGGCCGGCCAGGCCAGGCCGCTGTCGCTGCAGGTGCGCCGGACCGGCCCGGACAGGTACCACGCCTCGGCACAGGTGATCCAGTCCCAGCACGGGATCAGGCCCTACACCGGCTTCCTCGGCGCGCTCAGGGTGCGCGACGCGGTGGACGTGGACATCGACGTCGACCTCGCGGAGCCCGGCGAGGGCGGGGCGCGGCGGTCATGACCTCGCACCCGGACGCCAGGACGCTCGGCGTGGAGCAGCTGTTCGAGCTGCGCGCCGCGCCGCTGCAGGACCTGGCCGGGCAGGCCGGCGCGGTGGCCGGCGCCTGCCATGCCATGGCCGTGCGGTTCCACATGGGCGGCAAGCTGGTCACGTTCGGCACCGGCGGGTCGAGCACGGACGCGCAGCACGTCGCCGTGGAGTTCGTCCACCCGGTGATCGTCGGCAAGCGCGCGCTCCCCGCGATCTCCCTCGCCAGCGACGTCGCCACGGTGACCGGCGTGGCGGAGCGGGACGGCATGGCGGGCATCTTCGCGCACCAGATCCGGTACCTGGCCGAGCCGGCGGACATCGCCCTGGGCATCTCCGCCGACGGGAACTGCCCGAGCGTGCTGGCCGGCCTGGCGGAGGCGCACGGGCGCGGCCTGCTGACCGTGGCCCTCACCGGCGGGGACGGCGGCGGGATCGCCGGCAGCAAGGCCGTCGACCACCTGATCGTGGCCAGGTCCGCCGACCCGCGCATCGTTAAGGAAACCCACGTGACCGCGTATCACGTGCTGTGGGAACTGGTGCACGTGTTCCTCGAGCAGCCCGGCGTGCTCGGCCCCGGGGTGGTCACGTGAGCGGCGGGCCGCAGCGGCGCGGCGGCCCGGGCGGCGTGCCGGAATGCCGCGAGGATGCCTGCATCACCTGCTCGGACACCGCGGTGCCGGTGACGGTCGTCCGGCTGCTCGACGACGGGCTCGCGATCGTGGACACCGGCCGGGGCGAGGAGGAGGTCAGCGTCGCGCTGGTCAGCGCGGCCGTCGGGGACACGGTCCTCGTCCACGCCAGGGAAGCGATAGCGGTCGTAGGGAGATGACCGGGATGGGGCAGGGCGAGCCGGGCGCGGGTTCGATGGAGTCGCTCTACCCGTTCCTGTACTCGGGCACCACCGACCTGCCCGCCGTGCTCGCGGAGGTGCGCAGGTCCACGGTCGCCAAGGCCGGCGAGATCACGGAACTGCGCCGGGTGATCGGCGAGCGCGACGGCGCCATGCTGACCGCGTGCGCCAGGGACGCGGCCGCCAGGTTCGCCGCGGGCGGGCGCCTGCTGGCCTTCGGCAACGGCGGCAGCGCCACCGATGCCCAGGAACTGGCGAGCCTGTTCCTGAACCCCGGCGGCGGCGCGAGGCCGCTGCCCGCGCTCGGGCTCGCGGCCGACACCTCGGTGGTGACCGCGCTGTGCAACGACATCGGCGTGGACGTGGTCTTCGCCCGGCAGATCGCGGCCTTCGGCAGGCCCGCCGACATCGCGGTCGGGCTGTCCACGAGCGGCAACTCGGAGAACCTGCTGCGCGCCTTCGACGAGGCAGCCAGGCGCGGGCTGCTGACCATCGGATTCGCCGGCTATCAGGGCGGGAAGATGGCCGAGGTGGACAGCATCGACTACCTCTTCGTCGCGCCGTCGTCGTCGGTGCACCGGATCCAGGAGGCGCAGACCACCGTGTACCACATCCTGTGGGAGCTCACCGTGGCGGCGCTGCCCGAGCCCGGCCAGGCCGAGGCCGGCGGGGCCGGGGAGCCGAGCCGGTGACCGGCCGCATGCTGATCGCGGGGGTCGGCAACATCTTCCTCGGCGACGACGGCTTCGGCGTCGAGGTGGCGGCGCGCCTGGCCGGCGCCCGCCTGCCCGAGTGGGTGCGGGTCGCCGACTACGGGATCAGCGGCATGCACCTCGCCTACGACCTGGCCGAGGGCTACGACACCACGGTCCTGGTCGACGCGGCGCCGCGCGGCGGCGAGCCGGGCACGGTGTACGTCATGGAACTGGACCCGGGCGCCGGCGCAGGCGCTCACGGCGCCCCAGCCGCCGGCGCCGCGCCTGTCCCTGCAGCACCGGACGCGGGTAGGGGAATCCCGCTACTTGACGGTCATGGGATGCAGCCGGACGTTGTCTTCGGAATGCTGAACATGCTCGGCGCCGATGCAGGGCGGGTGCTCCTGGTCGGCTGCGAGCCGGCCAGCATCGATGAACGGATCGGGCTGAGCACGCCGGTCACCGCGGCAGTCGACGAGGCCGTCCGCGTCGTGCTCGACCTGGTGCGCGCCGCCGGCGCCGCCGGTGCCGCCGGGGTCGGCGGGGCCGGGGCCGGCGCAGAGCCCACGGCCGGGGACGGCCAGCCGAGGC
>JASHPR010000092.1 GCA_030038015.1 Streptosporangiaceae bacterium | reverse complement strand
CCGGCGGGACGTCAGCCGCGGCGGCGGCTCGGTGCCGTGGGCGCGCAGCAGGGCCGCCGCCTCGCCCGGGCGGAACGGCGGCCAGCCGGTGAGCAGCTCGAACGCAGAGGCGGCCAGCCCGTACTGGTCGGCCCGCCCGTCCGCCGGCCTGCCCTCGATCAGCTCCGGCGAGACGCAGCCGAGCGTGTTCGCCCACGGCCGGCCGGGCCCGTCCGTGGCCGGCGCCCCGGTGCGCAGCGCGGAATCGGACAGGTAGACCCAGTCACGCTGCCGCCCTGGCGGGACGTCAACCAGGAGGTTCGTCGGCTTCACGTTGCGGTGCAGCAGCCCGGCGGCGTGCATGGCGTCCAGTGCGGACGCCGCCTGCCAGACGATCGCCGCCACGCGCCCCGGCGGCAGCGGGCCCTCGCGGCGGGCGAGCGACCGCGCGTCCCCGCCGGGAACGTACCGCATCGCGAGGTACAGCATCCCGTCCGACTGGCCGGCCTCGAAGACCGGCACGATGTGCGGGTTGCGGATCGCCGTGACGGCCCGCAGCTCCTCGATGAACCGCTGCCGGAACGCCTCGTCGCCGGCCAGGTCCGGCGAGAGGATCTTCAGCGCGACAAGCCGGCCGAGCCTCTCGTCGCGGGCCCGGTACACCAGGGCCGCGGTGCCCCGGCCGATCTCGTTCTCCAGCCGGTAGCCCGCGACGTGCAGGCCCGCGGCAAACCCGATCCTGAAGGCCCCCGTGTCCGAGGGAACACCGTCGCTCACCAAGCCTCCACGCGCGCTCGCGAGCCCCGCCGCGACCTGACCCCGCTGACGCTGGCGAGCCACGCATGCCGTTACGGCGAGCAAATCTTCGCAGGCGTCATGAATGATCCAATTATCCGGGCTTGTCATTCCGCCCGCAACCAGTCGGGGCGCCTGGCGGCACGGTCAGGCAGGGCCTGGCGGCACGGTCACGGCAGCGCGGCCACGAGCTCGCTGACCGCCCTGCGCCGGCCGGTGTAGAACGGGATCTCCACCCTGGTGTGCCGCCTGGCCTCGGCCCCGCGAAGGTGCCGCATGAGGTCCACGATCCGGTGCAGCTCGTCGGCCTCGAAGGCGAGCATCCACTCGTAGTCGTTCAGCGAGAAGCAGGCCACCGTGTTCGCCCGGACGTCCGGGTACTCCCTGGCCATCATGCCGTGCTCGGCGAGCATCGCCCGGCGCTGCTCGGGCTCGAGCAGGTACCACTCGTAGGAGCGGACGAAGGGGTACACGCTCACGTACGCGCGCGGCTCCTCCTCGGCCAGGAACGCCGGGATGTGGCCCTTGTTGAACTCCGCCGGCCGGTGCAGCGCCATCACCGACCAGACCGGCTCGCTGGCCCGGCCCAGCCCGGTCCTGCGGAACCGCGCATACATCTCCTGCAGGTCGTCGGATGACGGCGCAATCCACCAGAACATGTAGTCGGCGTCGGCCCGCATGCCCTGCAGGTCGTAGCAGCCCCGGGTGACCACGCCCTTGCCCGCCGACTGCTGGCACAGCTCGCTGACCTCGGCCGCCAGGCCGGCCCGGCCGGACTTGGCCGCCTCCCCCGCCGCTTCCAGCGCCCCCGGGCCGGTCACCCGGAAGACAGACCACATCGTGTAGCGGATCAGCTCGTTCAGGTCTCGCGCCCTGGGCCGCTGCCCGGCCGCGGCCGGGGCCTGCCCGGTCTCCTCGTTTGCCGTCATGCCCTCATTGTCCCACCGATGGCTGACCGGCCCGGGCCGGCCGGGCGTCGCGTGATCGGAGGTAGGCGAGCACCTGATCCGCTGCCGCGCGCGCCGATGCGATGCAGGCGGGGATGCCGATCCCGTCGTAGGCCGCGCCGCAGACGGCGAGCCCCGGCTGGGTGGCGACCGCGGCGCGGATGCGCGCGACGCGGGCGGCGTGGCCGACCGTGTACTGCGGCAGCGCGCCTCCCCACCGGGTGACCCGGGTGGCGGCCGGGGCGCCGCGCACCCCGGTAGCGGCCGCCAGGTCGGCCGCTGCGATCCCGGCGAGCTCGGCGTCGTCGGCCTGCAGCAGCGCTTCCTCGCCCACCCGCCCGACGGAGCAGCGGACGATCTCCAGGCCGCCGCCACGTGCCCGCAGGTGGGGGTTTGGGGGCAGTGCGGGGGGCAGCGCCCCCCGCAGGTGGGGCCATTTGACCGTGCTGAACGTCACCGCCTTGACCGCCCGGCCGTCCACCGCGGGGACCAGGTAGCCGCTGCCCTCCGGCGGACAGGGGAACGCGCCGTCCGGGTAGGCCAGGGTCACCACCGCCATGCTCGCGTACCCGATCTCGCCGAGAGCCGCGGCGGCGGCGCCGGCACCGGGCAGCCCGGCCAGCAGCCTGCCGGCGGGCCTGGCAGGCACGGCGAGAATGACCGCGTCGGCGTCCAGACGTTCCGGGGCCCTGGTGGGGCCGACCGTCAGCCGCCAGCCCCCGTCGGCCTCCCCGTCCGCCCGCACCGTGCGGGCGAGCTCGCGGACCATCGCGCCGGTCCGCACCGTCGCGCCGGACCGGGCGGCGACCGCGGGCGGCAGCGTCCCCAGGCCGCCGGACAGGGTGGTGAAGACCGGGCCGGACGGAGGGGCTCCCGGCGGCGGCAGCAGCGAAGCGGCGGCCTCGGCGAGCGAGCCGTACCGCCGTGACGCCTGCGCGAGGCCACCCAGCGTCGCCTCGAACGACAGCTCGTCGGACCGGCCCGCGTACACGCCGCCGAGCAGCGGGTCCACCAGCCGGTCCACGACTTCCCTGCCGAATCTCGCCCCGACGTAGCTGGCCACCGCCACGTCGCCGTCCCTGGGGGTCGGCGGCAGCCGCAGGTCCTCGCGCGCCCTGGCCAGCCCGGCGTCGGAGAGGATCCCCGAGCGCTCCAGCTCATCGAGGTCGGCGGGCACGCCCATCAGCTGGCGCCTGGGGAGCGGCCGCACCCGGTCCCGGGTCCAGATCGCCGCGGCCGTGGTGCCCGGATGCACCAGCTCGCCTGCCAGGCCAGCGGCGCCGATGAGGTCCGTGCCCTCGGGGCGGCGGGCCAGCAGGGCCTCGGCGCCCTCGTCGACGGCGACCCCGGCGACCTCCGACACGGCGAGCTTGCCGCCGAGGCGCGCCGCACCCTCCAGCACGGTGACGTCCAGCCCCCGGTCGCGCAGGAAGAACGCGGCGGCGAGCCCGGAGATGCCGCCGCCGACGATCGCGACGGCAGGCCGCGCAGGCGATGAACTCACACGCCTACTGTGCCAAAACCCGTGCCTTGCCGGCGTGGGCAGGGTCCTGGGACGGGTCGTCGCCCCACCCGCCTCCCCGTCCCCCTTCACTGTCCCGGCGGGGCGCTTCGGTGTCTGCCCAGGCTTCGGCCTCCGCGGCGCGCCGCTTGCTGCCCCGGCGCTTGACGCTGACGCGGGGCTGCGAACCGGTGAGGCGGGGCATGGCGTCCTCCAGCAGAGAGGGTGGGGCGCACCGGGGCCGGCCGCGGACCCCGGGCGCGGGGTGAGCGGTGGACGTTCCCGCTCCGGCGGCACATTAGGGCCGCCAGTCACCGCCGGGTAGAGACGGATACCCCTTGGGGGCTCTGGCTGGCGGCGTGGCCCCGGGCAGCAGGCCGAATGCGTCGGCGACCGCCAGGGCACCGGACCTGTTGCGCACCCCGAGCTTGCGGAACAGGCGGGTCTGCACGTTCTCGACGGTCTTCGGCGCGATGCCGAGCACCCGCGCGGTCTGCCGGATCGAGTGCCCCCGGGACAGCGAGCGCAGGATGTCGCTCTCCCGCGCGGTCAGCTCGGGGAGCTCGAGCCGCCCGGGGGCGCGCTCGTCCCAGCGGGCGCGCACGGCCCCGATCAGCGGCCGCATCGGCATCGAGTCCACCACGAGATAGCCCTGGCCGACCATCCGCAGCACGGAGAGGAAGTGGTCCTCGATCCGGTCCGCCGGGACCAGCGAGCTGGCCCCGCAGGCCAGCGCCTCGGCGAGCTCCGGCGGATCGAGCGGCTTGCTGTGCACCAGGATGGCGGGGACGCCGAGTTCCGCGACCATGTCCCAGTCCTCGGGCACCGGGTCGACCAGCACGGCCACGATCGGGCCGCGATGCCAGCGCGCCCAGTGCGTGTCCGACACCGGCCCCGGCTTGCGCAACAAGACGAACGGCAGCGGGCTCGACACGAGCGCCGACACGACCTGGTCGAGGGCGGAGCAGTACTGGCCGGTGACCACCGCCAGCACCACGCCCTCCCCTTCGGCCGGCGGCCGCCGCCTCGCGGGGGGCGGCCGCTTCGCCGTCTCGGCCTGCGGCTGCGGCTCGAGCATGCCCAGCGAGGCCGCCTTGGCCACGGCATGCACGCTGCTGCTGACGTCGAGCTTGGCGTACACGCGGCGCTTGAGGTTCTCCACCGTGAGCGGGCTGATCCCGAGCAGCGCCGCGATCTCGGCGACGCTGTGGCCGGAGCCCGTGAGCACGACAAGCTCGAGTTCCCGGTCGGTCAGGCCGCCGGGGCTGTCCTTCGCGTGCCGCCCCCGGCTCCGCCGCAGCAGGGCCAGCACGGCGGACAATCCCTTGGACTCGGGCACGAGGGAGGAAACGCCCGCACGGCACGCGGCGGCGAGGTCCTGCTCCGAGGCGTCCCGGTAGGTCACGATCACGTTGAGGTCCGGGAAGCGCCTGGTCAGCACCGCCACCCGGTCGGCGATCTCGCGCAGCCGCGGGCCGGCATCGAGGATCACGACATCCGGGTGGCGGAGCTCGCAAAGCTCGAAGATCGCGTCAGGCTCCGCCACCTTGCCGACCACCGTGATGTCCGGCCGGACGGCCAGGCAGGCAGAAAGCGTGTCACGGAGCAGCCGGCGCGACGACTGCACGGCTACCTGGACGGTGACTCGGGCGGAGGGCACGGTCATCGTTCGCCTTGGCTTCCGGTATCTCCACACCTAGCGGGTACGCGAGGAATCGCAGTCTACGCCGGGCCAGCCTTTTACCGCCGGTCAATAGACATTTTCATCTTTTGCTGCGTGTTGTCTGGTTCTGAATTCATTGCGGCGGCAGGCCGCCACGCGGCCCGGCGGGGCCGTCCTGGAGGGCTGTGACCTGGCCTTCGCCATTCCTGGACAACCCTTCGGATTTTGCTGCTGACTTAGCGTTTCCGCTCCGGTCACCGGGCGCTACTTTCTGCTGACACTGATATGACGGCTGCGGTAAGCGACCAGAATCTCATTCGGCCTGCGCGCCGCGCCACGGCGGCTGCGGCGCGCCGGCCGTTATCTGACCGTGGCCGCGGCGGCGGAACCGGCCGGGCGGCGGGCGCGTCCGAGCGGCATGAACGTAACCCCCCTTGCCGGCGCGCTCCGTGGTCCGGTGCGTGCCACTGCGCTCACCTGCGCCGCGCTGATCTCCGGCGCGGCGCTGCTGCTCGCCGGCTGCTCCGGCGGGCCGGCCGGGTCCGCAGGTTCCCCCGGTGCTGCCGCCGAACCCGGCGCCGCGGCTGGCGGGCACGCCCCGGCGGCGGTGCCCGCCCCCGCCGCCCAGGGGCCCACGCTGGCCCTGGCCACCCAGAGCATCATCTACACCGCCAGCCTCACGGTCCAGGCCAGGAACGTGACGGCGGCCGCCGCCCGGGCGACCGCGATCGTCATCGCCGTGGGCGGCTACGTCTCGGGCGAGCAGGCCTCGCTCAGGCCGGCGGGCCACGCGCGGCCCACCGTGAGCCTGCAGCTGAAGATCCCCGTCGGGGTCTACCAGCCGACGCTCAGCAGGCTGTCCACCGAGCTTGGCACGCAGACCTCGCTGACCGAGCACGCCCAGGACGTGACGCAGCAGGTCGCCGACGTGAGCAGCCTGGTCGGCTCGGCGCAGGCCGCGATCACCCAGCTGCAGGCGCTGCTGCGGCGGGCCGGCTCGGTCAGCGACCTGCTCAGCGTGCAGGAGCAGATCAACGCGCAGGAGTCCTCGCTCGAGGCGCTGCAGGCACAGCAGCGGGCCCTGGCGAGGGAGACCAGCTACGCGACCGTTTCCGTGACGCTGGTGACCCAGCACCGGCCCAGCGCGGTCAAGGCCGCCAGGCAGCAGCGCGGCTTCATCGCCGGGCTGGCCGCCGGGTGGCGCGGGCTGCGGCTGGTCCTCTCGGCGGTCCTCACCGCGCTCGGCGCGGTGCTCCCGTTCGCGGTCATCGGTGCCGCGGCGGCCGCCGCCGGCTATGCCGGCTGGCGGCGCCTGCTGCGCCTGCTGCGGCGGCGGTCACCACCGAGGGCCGCCGGGTAGGCGCTGGCTAGCCGGGTTCCCGGGCGGACGCGGTGTGGACCAGGTCGGCCAGGCGGGCGAGCATGTCGGGGTCGGTCTGCGGCAGCACACCATGGCCGAGGTTGAACACGTGGCCCTCAGCCGTCCGGCCCGCGTCCAGGACCTCGATCGCCCGCTGCTCGATGACCTCCCACGGGGCCAGCAGTATCGCCGGGTCGAGATTGCCCTGCAGCGCCTTGCCAGGCTCGACCCGGCGCACGGCCTCGTCCAGCGGCACCCGCCAGTCGACGCCGACCACGTCGGCGCCTGCCTCGCCCATCATGCCGAGCAGCTCGCCCGTGCTGACGCCGAAGTGCAGCCGCGGCGCGCCGGTCTCGGCCAGCGCCGCGAAGATCCGGCTGCTGTGCGGCAGCACCGAGCGCCGGTAGTCCGCGGGGCCGACCGCGCCGGCCCAGGAGTCGAACAGCTGGACCGCCGACGCCCCCGCGCCGATCTGCACCTGCAGGAAGGTGATCGTGATGTCCGCCAGCCTGCGCAGCAGCGCGTTCCACAGCGGCGGGTCGCTGAACATCAGCGACTTGGTCTTGTCGAAGCTCTTGGACGGCCCCCCGTCGACCAGGTACGAGGCCAGCGTGAACGGGCCGCCGGCGAAGCCGATCAGCGGTGTCCCGTCAAGCTCGGTGACCAGCGCCTTGACCGCCTCGGCCACGTAGTAGACGTCGCCGGGCTCGAGGGCGCGCAGCCGCTTCAGGTCAGCCTCCGAGCGAATGGGCTCCTCGACGACGGGCCCGACGCCCGGGCGGATGTCGATGCCGACCCCCGCCGCGCGCAGCGGGACCACGATGTCGCTGAACAGGATCGCCGCGTCCACCGCGTACCGGCGCATCGGCTGCAGCGTGAGCTCGGTGATCAGGTCGGGCCTGGTGCACGCCTGGACCATCGCGGTCCCGCCGCGGGCCGACCGGTACTCGGGCAGGGACCTGCCCGCCTGGCGCATGAACCAGACTGGCGTGTACGGGACCGGCTGCCTGCGGCAGGCCCTCAGGAAAACCGAGTCTTCGAGCTTCGGACTCACAGAAGTGATCATCTCACAGGCCCGGCCAGCGGCCGGCGGCGGCACTTCCCGCGCAAACGCCGCGGTGACACGCCGCAGCAGATCCATGGCACCGGCCGGATCGCGTGCCAGCATCGTGCTGAGCCTAGCGCCGAGGAGGTGGGGAAATGGTCGAGATGACCCGCTACTGCCCCGACTGCGGCGGGGACCGGCTCTTCGAGCAGCATCATGCGGCCCAGGGAGGCTGCCCGGATTCTGCCGATGGCTGGTGTCCCGAGTGGCTGTGCACCGGCTGCGGCGCCGCGCTCTTCGCCGGGCCCGCCGCCTGCCCTGCCGGCCTGACACAGGCGCCCGGCCTGCTGCCAGGCAGGCGCGCGGCATGACAATGTCGCGTCCGTCTCGCATGCTCGGATCATGAGGCGTGCGGCCGGGCCCTTGGAGCAAGCCGACATGGACGCCCCTGCCACGTTCCGCTCGGCGGTCAGCGGTCTCGAGGCGGGCATGGCCCGCCAGCGGCAGGAGCGCCCGGAGATCACCTTCGACAGCCAGCCGCCGCCGCGCAAGCTAGCGCCGTACGCCGCCGCGATCGGCGCGACCGTGCATGAACCCCCGCCCGGCGCCCGCGGCGGCGCCCGTCCGCCCGCCGCGCAGGACGCGGACGCCGAGATCGGCTGGGGCAGTTTCGTCCTGCTCTATGACCCAGCAGGCCAGGCCGGCTGGGGCGGCCCGTTCCGCATGATCGCCTACGTCCGCGCGGAGCTGGATCCCGAGATCGCGGCCGACCCCCTGATCGGTCAGGTGGGCTGGAGCTGGCTGACCGAGGCGCTCGACACCAGGGCTGCCGGATACCGGCAGGTCAGCGGCACCGTGACCCGGGTGGTGACGGAAGGGTTCGGGGCCAAGGAAGGCCAGCCGGTCGCGACCGAGTTCGAGCTGCGGGCATC
>JASHPR010000091.1 GCA_030038015.1 Streptosporangiaceae bacterium | reverse complement strand
CTCGGTCGGCAGCTCCAGGCGGAACCACTCCGCGTCCTGGAACGCCTGGAATGACTTCTTGAACGCCTTGGGCATGCGCACCGTCGAGGTGTGCGGATCGAACACCGGCGGGTGACGATCCGCCGCGGCGAACGACTCCGCGATGGGCCCCGTGGCAAGCCGGTTCACTTCGTCGAGGATCCCCCGCGCCGTCTCCTCGTCGATCTCCGGGAAGTTCTCTGAGCCCAGAACGTGCTGGCGGCCCAGCACCTCGAACAGGTTGAACTCGATGTCCCTGAGATTGCTCTTGTAGTGACCCATGCGTGCCTCCCCGCCCTGGCCGGCAAATTACTCGCCGGTAACTTACAGTATAATACCAACGGGTAACTAAAGGCCAGCAGGGACATTGCGGTGCGCGGCCGGGGCTGACGCCCGCCGGCTACCTCAGGATGTTGACCGCCCGGACGATGACCAGGGCGCCCATCGCCAGCGACACCCCCGACTGGACCGCCATCGTCATCTTCGCCCACCTGGAGAGCGGCATGACGTCGGCCGGGCTGAACGCGACCGCGTTCGTGAACGACAGGTACACAGCCCGAACGAGATCACGTTGGTGGCCCAGATCGACGCTCCGGACGCGAGCAGCGGTCCTGCCGACGCCGTGTCCGGCAGCGCTTCCAGGATCGCCCGGATGAGCACGATGGCCGAGATGGCATTCGCGGCGGTGATCAGCATGATCAGCACGATGCTGCCGGGCCGGCGGGTTGTCAGGCACCCGCTCGCCCGCTCCTGAATCAGACATCTGCCTATTCTCACCACCATCCGGCCGATGCCGGCCAACTGCAGCGGGCCCTGCCGCCGCGGGCGCCGCCGCCCTGCGGGCCGGGCACCCGTGACCACCGGGTGCCGTGGCAAACAGCCTGGCGCCGATACTGGTCGTACATGCTGGCACGCCCGGGCCGGGCGCCCTATTTTGCGGAGGTACCGTGCAGCAGATCCTCGCCCTGTCGCGCTGCGCCGTCATCGTGCGGCACTGGTTCGAGATCAACCTGGACGACGCGTCCATGGAGCACGGCGCCCGGGTCGAGCTGCGCGAGCTGGTGCCACAGCAACGCCGGGGCAGCGAGTCGGCTGCGCAGATCATCACCGCGGATCGCCCGCTGTGGCGGGCCGACCTGTTCGACCGGCTCACCGACCCGCCGGGCAGCTACGGCGTGGCACACTTCCACCCCGAGTTCTCCGGCAACGAGCCGTGCCGCCGGGCCTGGGACGCGGCGCTGACCGCCAGCCCCTGGGACTGGCTGCGCGAGCGGGTGGCCAGCGCGGGCACCGCGTCCGGCCACCAGGCGTGGCCGCTCGACCCGGCGGACGCCGGCGAACTCAGCGGCCTGGCGGACACGGTGGTGACCATGGCCAGGCAGTTCGCGCCGGAAAGCTGCGGCTCGGCGGGCGAGTGCTTCCAGCTCACCCGGGACGCACGGGAGTCGGTCCAGCTCATGATGGACCACCTGCGGCGGCCGGACCTGCTCGACCTGGACCGGGTCGCACCGTGGCGGCAGGCCGCTTAGCCCCCCAGCGCCTGCCGCCAGCCTGCCCGGGCAGCGGCCCTGGGCGGAAACCGAATCTCGTTCTAGAATCGTCGGCATCCGCCCGCAGCCGAGGCAATCCGGGGTGAACCATGACGCTTGGCCTGACCGAAGAGCACCTGCAGCTGGCGGAGACCGTCAGCGCCTGGGCGCAGCGTCACTGCCCGGCGGACGTCGTCCGGGCGGCCGCCGACGGGCCCGACAGCGGGTCGGCGCGCTACCTCGAGTCGCTCGCCCCCGGCCTGGCCGAGCAGGGCCTGCTCGGGCTGCACGTGCCCGAGGAAGACGGCGGCCAGGGCTACGGCCTGCCGGAGCTGGCCGTGGCCCTCGGGGAGCTCGGCAGGGCCCTGGTCCCCGGGGCATTCCTGCCGACCGTGTTCGCCAGCGCGGCGCTGACCACCGCGACGGCCGCCGGGGCTCCCGGGGCCGCCGGGGGGACCGGCAAGCTGGTGACCGGCCTGGCGGACGGCTCGAAGACCGGGGCGGTGGGCCTGGCCGCGGGCCTCACCGGCACGCGGCAAGACGGCACGGGCGCGGACGGCACCCTGGTCATCGAGGGCGAATCCAGCCCGGTGCTCGGTGCCTCCATCGCCGACCTGGTGATCCTCCCGGTGCAGACGGAGGCCGGCGAGGTGTGGGCCGCCATCGACGCCAGCAGCCTGGAGATCACGGCGCTGGACAGCCTGGACCTCACCAGGCCGCTGGCCACGGTTCGCGCCGGCCGGGTCGCCGTGCCCTCGGACCGGCTGCTGACCGGGCTGAACCGGGCCGCGGTGACCAGCCTCGCCGCGATCCTCTTCGGTGCCGAGGCGTCCGGCATCGCCGACTGGGCCACCCATGCCGCCGGCGAGTACGCGAAGATCCGGCACCAGTTCGGCCGCCCGATCGGCCAGTTCCAGGCGGTCAAGCATCGCTGCGCGCGGATGCTGACCCGGGCGGAGCAGGCGGCGGCGGCGGTGTGGGACGCGGCCCGCACGGAGCCCGACGCCGCCGGTGCCCGTCAGCGGGAGTTCGCCGCCGCCGTCGCCGCCGTGGTGGCGCTGGACGCCGCGGTCTGGTGCGCGCACCAGTGCATCCAGGTGCTCGGCGGCATCGGCTACACCTGGGAGCACGAGGCGAATCTGTACTACCGCCGGGCGATGTCCCTGCGCGCCCTGCTCGGCCCGTCCAGCGAGTGGGCCGAGCACGTCACCAAGCTCGCCCTGTCCGGGGTCAGCAGGCCGGTCCAGGTCGAACTCCCCGGTGGCGACGCGGAGCTCCGGGCGCAGATCCGCGAGGAGCTTTCCGAGATCGCCCGGCTCACCGGCGCGGACCACATGGAACGGCTGGCCGCCGGCGGATGGGTCGTGCCGCACCTGCCGCGCCCGTGGGGGCGTGACGCTGGCGCGCTGGAGCAGGTGGTGATCGCCCAGGAGATGCGGGCGGCGGGGGTGCGGGCGCCCACCCTGTTCATCGGGGCCTGGGTGGTCCCGGCGCTGATTCAGTACGGCACCCCCGGGCAGCAGCAGCGCTTCCTGCCGCCGACGCTCCGCGGCGACTACCTGTGGTGCCAGCTTTTCAGCGAGCCAGGCGCCGGATCGGACCTGGCCGGGCTGGCCACCCGGGCGGTGCGGGCCGAAGGGGGCTGGAAGATCACCGGCCAGAAGATCTGGACCTCGCTGGCCAGGCAGGCGGCCTGGGCGATCTGCATCGCGCGGACCGATCCGGCGGCGCCGAAGCACGATGGGATCACCTACTTCCTCGTCGACATGTCCTCGCCGGGTGTCGAGGTGCGCCCGCTCCGCGAGATCACCGGCGACTCGTTCTTCAACCAGGTCTTCCTCGATGAGGTGTTCGTCCCGGACGACTGCGTGGTCGGCGAGGTGAACGGCGGCTGGCGGGTGGCCAGGACGACGCTCGCGAACGAGCGGGTGTCCTTGTCGCAAACCTGGACCTTCGGGACCGGCGTGCCCGAACTGCTGCAGGTGGCCAAGGCGGCAGCCGACCCGTCGCCCGCGGAGGTGGGCACGCTCGTGTGCGCGGGCCACGCGATCGACCTGCTGGGCCTGCGGGTGACGCTCAAGCAGCTGTCCGGAACCGAGCCCGGCGCGACCGGCAGCGTCCGCAAGCTGCTGGGCATGGAGCACGCGCAGCGGATAGCCGAGCTCTGCTTTGCGATGTCGGGCACCAGCGGGGCGCTCGGCGGCCCGGGCGGCCCCCCGGTGACCGGGCTGGGGGAGCCGAACGGCGCGCACTGGGCACGGCAGGTGCTGATGACCCAGGCGCTAACGATCGGCGGCGGCACCACCGATATCCAGCTGAACATAATCGGCGAGCGGATGCTCGGGCTGCCCAGGGATCCGGAGCCACCAGCCGGATAGGCCGACGCAAAGCCTGGTCACAGGCACAGCAAAAGTCCCGGACCTGCCGGCGATGGAAACCGTCCCCCGGGGTTAGCCGCGCTAGCCTACGAGGGAACGGCATCCCGGGGGGATCTGATGACCGGCAGTGACGGTGACGCTCTGGGCGGCGAAAAGGGCCCGGACGGTACCGCAGACGCACCATTCTGGCGGATCGTATCCTCCCCGGATTTGCCTCAAGACAGGGCGGTTCCCGGTCAAGGCGACACCATTCCCGGCCCGCGGCCCGGTTATTATCCGCCGGTACCGCCACCCGAGCCGCGGCCTTCACCGGGGCAGCCGGGCTCTGGCCCCGCGCCTCCGCCCGGTCGGGCACCCGTCGCTCCTTCCGGCCCGGCACCCGTCGCTCCTTCCGGCCCGGCATCCGGGTCGCCGCCCGGCCAGGCGCCCCGGCCGGGACCCGGCCCCGCGCCCGCGCCCCCACCCGGCCTGGCCCTGCGGACCAGGCAGGCCGGCGTGCGGCGCCGGCCCGGCCCCGCGCCAGCGCAACAGCAGCTGATGGCACGCATCTCCGCGAGCCGCAGGGCACGGCAGCGCCGCGCCCTGCTCGTGGCCTCCGGCGTGATGTCCGCGCTGATCTTGCTCGTTGCGGGCAGCGCGTGGGGACTCACCAGCTATATCAACGGACACCTCGGCCGGGTGAACGCCGGGACGTCCGGCACACCCGACAGCGGGCCGCTCAACATCGTGGTGGCCGGGCTCGACGAGAGGACCGGGCTGACGCCACACCAGCAGGCCCTGCTGCACGTGGGGGCCAGTCAGGGCGAAACAAACACCGACACGCTGATGCTGGTGCACGTGCCGGCAGATCATCGTTACGTGCAGGTGATCAGCCTGCCGCGGGACTCCTGGGTGAACATACCCGGGCATGGCATGAACAAGATCAATTCAGCGCTCGCCACCGGCGGCCCGCAGCTGATGGTGCAGACCATCGAGCAGCTCACCGGGCTGACCATCAACGACTACGTCGAGGTCAACTTCCTGGGCTTCGTCAAGGTGATCGACGCACTGGGCGGCGTGAACATCTGCCTTCCCTACGCGGTCGATGACCCGTACAGCGGACTGCACATGTCAGCGGGCGAGCACCACGTGAACGGCATAACGGCGCTGGAGTTCGCCCGCGACCGGCATTCGTTCCCGACCTCGGACCTGGCCAGGATCCAGGATCAGCAGCAGCTGATCTCCACCGCGCTCAGCGAGGGGATCAGCTCGGGCATGCTGGCCAACCCGATCCGCCTGGAGCACTTCCTGTCATCCGTATCCGCCGCCATCAAGGTCGACCAGGGGTTCAACGTGGTGCGGCTGGCCGACGAGCTTCGCGGGATCTCCCCGAGCGACGTCACGTTCACCACCGTGCCGCTGGCGAACACCAACTACACGACGCCGACCGGTGAATCCGCGGTGCTGTGGAACTACAGCGCCGCGGCGGCCCTGTTCGACGAGCTGAAAACGGACCAACCGCAGGCAGGCCGGCCATCGGCCGGGCACGGCCGCACGAAGCCCGCGGCGCGCGCGCCCGGCCGCGGCAAGGTCTCGCTGGACGTCTACAACGGCACCTTCATCGCCGGGCTTTCCGCCGAGACAGGCGCCGAGCTGGCCTCTCTCGGCTTCCGGGTGAACCGGTCGGGCCTCGACTGGACGAGCCAGGACCTCACCCAGACGGTCATCCAGTACCCGGCCGGGCAGAAGGCGGCCGCGCAGCTGGTGGCGAAGGTCATCCCGGGAGCTGCGCTGCAGCAGGTGAAGGGCCTGCCGCGGGTGAGAATCCTGCTCGGCCAGGACGACCACGCCGTCCAGGGGGCGGCCCCGAGCGCACCGAGCACGCCCAGCCAGAGCTCCCCTCCAGCCCAGCAGCGAACCGCCACGCAGGACGCCTGCCACTAGACGCCGGCTACCCTCAGGCGCCCGCCAGCCTCAGGCGCCGGCCAGCGCCGGAGGCCGGCCGCGGCTACACCTGGGTGGTGGTCCCCGCCTCCGGCGGGAAGCTCGTCGAGCCCCCCGGCGGCTGGGCCGGGCCTCCCGGGGGCTGGGCCGGGCCTCCCTGGGGCTGGTCGGTGGGCTCGGCCGCCAGGTTGATGCCGTTCGCTGCCTCGTGCGCCTTGAGCTCGGCGACCAGCTTGTCGATCTGCGCTTCGGTGTCGCCACTGCCCCGGCCGGTGCGCTCGGCGTAGACGAGGGCGCCGAGGTTGCGGAGCAATGCGTTGGCCCGCCGCGTGGCCTGCACCTCGCTGTACTTGGCCTTGCCTTCGCGTGCGAGCTCGCTGGCTTGCGCCTTGACCTTGTCCATCAATCCCATGCTTGCCTCCGAAGGTCCGCAGCTTCCGGCCTGGGAACGGCGGGCAGTTCTGCACACCCGCCTCTAAGCAGCAGCTTAGGCCGCGGACGGGGGCGGCGTGAAAGGGGCGGTATACCGGTTGAGGCCGCGAGCCCGGCGTGGCAGGCTGGGCTCATGATTCCGCGTCCGCGCACAGCGAACTGGCGGCCGCCCGAGTAGGCGACCGCCGCGGAATTCCCGCAATCCGTATCAGCCGCCTGCTGTCCGGGGCGGCTTTTTTGCGCGGCCGGGCACGGGCGCCAGCCAGGAGAGCCCCATGTCCCGAACCGTCACCGGCATCAAGCCAACGGGCCGCCCGCACCTGGGCAATTACCTGGGCATGATCCGGCCAGCCCTGGACCTATCCCGTTCAGGGGAAATGTTCTGTTTTATTGCTGACTATCACGCGCTGACGGTCATGCAGCCGGCAGCAGAGCTGCGCCGTCGCGTCCTCGACCTGGCCGCGACCCTGATCGCCCTCGGCCTGGACGCCGGACAGGCCGTGCTGTACCGCCAGTCCGATCTGCCCGAGGTATGCGAGCTTGCCTGGATTCTCGGCTGCGTGACGGCCAAGGGGCTGCTCAACCGGGCGCATGCGTACAAGGCGGCGACGGCGGCCAACGCCGCCCTCGGCCGGGACGCGGACGAAGGCGTGAACGCGGGGCTGTTCAGCTATCCCGTGCTGATGGCCGCCGACATCCTGATCCACCGGGCGCAGGGCGTTCCGGTAGGCCGTGACCAGCGGCAGCATGTCGAGATCGCCAGGGACCTTGCGGAGAGCTTCAACCGCGTCTACGGCGCGGTCCTGGTGGTGCCCGAACCGCTGGTCGACCAGCGGGTCATGACGGTCCCCGGCATCGACGGCCGGAAGATGAGCAAGAGCTACGGCAACGAGATCGGCCTGTCCGCGACCCCGGACGAGATCCGCCGCCGGGTTTCCAGGATCGTGACGGATTCCCGCCCCCCGGCCGAGCCGAAGGAACCGGACACGATCCTGTCGCTGTACCGGATCGTGGCCGCCGACGACGACGCACGCGACCTGGAACGCCGCTACCGCGAGGGCGGCGTCGGCTACGCCGGGGCCAAGGACCTGCTCACCGCGGCCATCGAACGGCTGCTCGGGCCGGCCAGGCAGCGGCACGCCGAGCTCATGGCCGACCCGGCCGGCCTGCAGGAGATCCTGGCGCGCGGCGCTGCCCGGGCGCGGGCGTCGGCCGCCCCGACGCTGCGGGCGGTCCGGGAAGCAACCGGCATGGGCTGGGGCTGAGCCCGCCCGGCCCCGCCGTTCATGATGCGGGACATGGCGCGCGGACGGGGCCGCGCGGCGTGCCGGGACGGCCGGGGACGGAGGAGCCGACCGGGACGGCCGGGGACGGAGGAGCCGCGCGGCGTGCCGGGAGGGCTGGCTCAACGCACGAATCCGCAGGTCAGAGGGCTTAATATTCCCTCCCTCACTCAGAGTGACAAGAGTCATACACGGCACCAAAGGGGATGCCTGCCGCTTCGACCGGGCGTTATACGTGCGATCCCCGTCCGGGAGCGGACTCCCCCACCAGACGCCGCTCTCGTGCCTGCCTGGCCGCCGGCCCGTCGCGCCCCCGCGACGTGAGCGCCGGCCTGCGCCGAACCCTTGGACGCACCGCAATTCGTCATGCGTGCGTGCCGGGCAGGCAGCGCCATCCGAGGCTCACCCTCCGGCAGGGCTCCATGCCCGCCGGGCGACGGGGAACCGAGGAAAGGAACCACTCTTGCGGAGCACGACCCGTACCCCCGGCCCCCCGCGGCCCGGCCGCACGGCTGCCCTGGTGGCCTTCCTGGGCACCGCGCTTGCGCTCGCTGGCGCCGGCACCGCCAGCGCAGCGACGTCCGGCCCGGCCACCAGCCAGGCCGCAGCGGTCACTCACCGTGCGGTTACCCACCGCGGCGGCAGCCAATCCCCCGATTCGCGGCAGATCGCCGCCGCTGCCGCGGCCGGGCAGCAGAACACGGCCCAGCCCGCCGCCCGCCAGCCGCTCACCACCTGGAGCGACATCGCCCACGCGGTGGCGGGGCAGCCCAGCGGATCGCTGCCGGCCAGCGAGCGGCTGCTGCCGACGTCGGTGAGCGGGCCGCAGTCCTACATGCCACTCAGCGCGGCCCAGGAGGCCAACGCCACCACGATCGTGCAGCAGGCGCTGGCCATGCACATGGGGCTGCGCTCGGCGGTCATCGCCGTGGCCACCGCGATGCAGGAGTCCCAGCTCATCAACATCGACTACGGGACCTACGACTCGCTGGGCCTGTTCCAGCAGCAGCCCGACTGCGGCTGGGGCACGGCGGCCCAGGTCACCAACCCGGTCTACGCATCCGACGCGTTCCTGAACGCGCTGCGCCAGTACCAGGCCAGCAACCCGGACTGGGCCACCCAGCCGCTGTGGCAGGCGGCGCAGGCCGTGCAGCAGTCGGCCTACCCCTACGCGTACGCGAAGTGGGAGACCCAGGCGGCCGGCATCGTGGCCAGCGTCGCCCGGCACATGGTCTGACGCCGACGCACCGCGCTTCAGCCTGGCAGCACCACGGCGAGCGCGAAGCCGTCGTAGCCCTTGCTGCCCACGGTCTGGATCACGGTCGCGCTCGCCCGCGGCTCGGCCGCCAGCGCCTCGATGAACCGCCGGACGCCCTGGACGTCCGCGCTCCTGCTGGCGGGATCGGCCACCGCCCCGTTCCGCACGACGTTGTCGGCGATGATCATGGTTCCGGGCCGGGACAGCCGCACCGACCAGGTCAGGTAGTCGGCGTAGCTGGGCTTATCCGCATCTATGAAGATCAGGTCGAACGGGCCGCCGCCCGCAGTGTCAAGCAGCGGCAGGGTGTCCTGGGCCCGGCCGGCCCTGACCTCGGCGACGCCGGCGAGCCCGGCGTTCGCGAGGTTGGCCCGCGCCACCTCGGCGTGCCGGGGGTTGGCCTCCAGCGTGATCAGGTGCCCCCCGGGCGGCAGCGCGCGGGCCAGCCAGATCGCGCTGTACCCGCCCAGCGCCCCGATCTCCAGGATCCGGCGCGCCCCCTGGCCGAGGGCCAGCAGGTGCAGCAGCTTGCCCTGCGCCGGCGAGACGCTGATCGCCGGGAGCCCGGCGCTGGCGCTGGCCTGCAGCGCGGCTTCCAGGGCCGCGTCGGCCGGAACCAGGCTGCCGCCGATGTAGCTGTCGACGGCGGCCCAGCGGTCCTGGGGCACTGTCACGCCTCGCGGGCCACGGCCAGCTCGGCGGCTGCCGTGCGGGAGATGGCCACCGCGTCGACGGCGACGGTGATCAGCTGGCAGCCGTTCTCCCGGTACAGGCGGCCGGTGGTCCCGTCCGAGGCGTGGACCCCGACCGGCTTCCCGGCCTCCGCGCACGCCGCCCAGATCCGCTCGAACTCCTTCCTGAGCACCGGGTCGTCCGGGTCCAGGGCGCAGCCGAGCGCGTACGACAGGTCCCTGGGGCCGACGTAGATGCCGTCGACCCCCTCGGTCGCCAGGGTCGCCGGCAGCTCGGCGATGGCGGCCGGCGACTCGACCATGACGAAGCAGAGCGGCTCGGCGAACGCCAGGGTCCCGCCGGCCGAGCGGTAGCCGGCAGGCGGGTAGCGGCACGCCCCGGCGACGGCGGCGGCCTGCTCGGCGGACTCGACGTTAGGGACGATGACCCCCTCGCAGCCGAGGTCAAGCGGCCGGCCGATGTCGGCGGGGTGGGCGAACCGTACCCGCCCGAGCGGGGTGGCACCCGCCTGCTTGATCGCCGTGGTGATTGCGGGCAGATCGCGCTCGCTGGCGCCGCCGTGCTGCAGGTCCACGACAACGTAGTCGAGGCCGACTGCCGCCAGGCACCTCGCAGCCAGCACATCGGGGATCGTGATCCAGCCGCCGTACAGGGTCTCGCCGCCGCCAAGGCGGTCGCGGAGGGAAGGGGTTGTCATGGCTTAAGCCAAGCACAGCCCCCTGCGGCAAGCTCCGCTGCGGGCAGCTCGCCGATGCGCACCGTCGTCAGCACCGGCTGGCCGGGCCGCCCGGCGGCGTAGCCCGGCGCACCCGGGCAGACCTGCTCCACCATCACGGTCGGCCTCACGCGTGACACCGCCTGGCTCGCGGGCTGGTGCAGCAGGCCCGGCATCCCCACCCCGATCCCGGCCGCGACGGCAAGGCCTGCGACGATGCCGATGCTCCGGCCGGCCAGGATGAGCTTGCCCTTCCTGACGGTGACGCCGACCGGCGGATCCGGCGGCGTGAACGCATCGAGGACGCTGCCGAGCTGCTGGCGCAGGTCCCGCTCGTCCGGGATGCTCATAACACCTCCCCGGCCACGTCACCGCTGATACGGAGCATGGCCAGCGCCCGGGACTCCTGGCTCCTGACGCTGCCGACCGAGCAGCCAAGGGCGGCGGCGACCTCGGCCTCGGTCATGTCCATCCAGTGCCGGAGCAGCAGCACCGAGCGCTGGCCATCCGGCAGCCGCATCAGCGCCGTCACCAGCGCGGGCCGGTCAGCGCCGCGCCGGGTCTGCGGCGCCGTTCCCGGCCCGGCCGCGGCGGCCGGCCCGGGCTGCTGCTCCTGGCGCCGGCGGAACCCGCCGAGGCACGCGTTGAGCATGACCCGACATACGTAGACGTTTGGGTTGCCTGCGCGGAGTACCCGCGGCCAGGACGCATACGCCTTCGCGAACGCCGAGCGGGCCAGGTTCTCGGCGAGCCGCGGGTCGCCGGTAAGCCCGTAGCCGAGCCGGACAAGAGCGGGCCAGCGGCCGCGCATGAATTCGGCGAAGGCGACTTCCGCCCGAGAGCCCATGGCACCTCCGCTCCCAACGGACCACGCACACCCGGATGACGTTCTACTGAGGATGGCACGGGGGATAGTCCAATACGTGGCAGAACCGCTGATCCGCGTGGCGCGGGCAGCCGATGTGCCGGAAATCGCCCGTCTTCACCTTGCCTCGTACCGGGCTGCGTACCAGGACCTGCTCCCGGCCGGGTTCCTCGCCGGCCTCACGCTCGCCGACCGCGACCGGAGATGGCGGGCCAGCCTCGGTGACCGGGCACGGGAGACCTTTATGATCCAGGGCGCTGAGGCGGGCACCATGCGGCTGCCCGGGTTCGCCGAGATCGGCCCGTGCCGCGATGACGGCATGCCTGCGGGGACCGGGGAACTCATCGCGCTGCACGTCACCGAGGGACGCTGGCGCCAGGGAGTTGGCCGCCGGCTGCACGCGCATGCCCTGGCCGCCCTGGCCACGCGGGGATTCGGCGCGGCCATGCTCTGGGTGCTCAGCGGGAACGGCCGGGCCCAGGCGTTCTACGCGGCGATGGGCTGGTCGGCGGACGGCCGCGCACGCGAGTTCGCCATGCGCGGCATTTCCATCCCGGAGATCCGTTACCGGATCAGGATCGGCTGACGCGGCGACCGCCGGAAATGGCGGCCTATGTGACAGCATAGGGTGCCGCAGTCCCTGACGGGCAGGCCGCCGAGGCCACGACCCGTCAGCCGATGAGCGGCAGCCGGCTGTCCTCGAACACCGACCGGCCGGACGCCGCCAGGATCCAGTCCAGGTCGTCGGCGAGCTCCGGAGGGCGGCGCCCCACGGTCCGGCGCGCCAGCAGGTCGTCCAGGATCGACGCCGTCTCCTTGATCCCGTCGGTGGTCGCGATGCAGTCGCGGCCGAGCGCCTGGGTAAGGTCGATCCCATGCACGACAGCCTCGACAATGCGGCTTGCGACGAACTCGTCCACGCGCATCGGGGCGAAGTACCCGGGGCCGACCGTGCCGGGAGGAACCGACCGCGCCTGGGAGATCGCGCCCGAGAAGGTCTCGTGCAGCACGCCGGGCATGTCGGCCGGGGTCTTCCCCCGCACCATCGTGTACGCGTACTCGTACACCACCGGGGCGGTCTCCGAGCGCGGGTTGATGAAGAAGCTGGTCCGGTCGCGTGCTGGCTGCAGGTCGTCCCGCCCGTCGATGAGCATCCGGGTCAGGCCGATCGAGATGTCGAAGTGCCCGGCCAGCTCGAACACCGTCCACCGGGGCAGGCTCGGGTCGACCGGGACGAGCTTCGTCGGGGCTCGCCACTCGTCGGCGGTCAGGCCACGGAACACCTGCTCTACACGTTCAAGCTCATCGGCAAGGATGCCGATGGTGGCCTCGTAAGAACCCATGGCAGGCCTCCCTGCCCCGCAGTCTCCCAGATCGCGGGCGGCCATGGCCAGATCGCGCGGCGCTTTGACCCGGTATGCGGCAGGCTGTGGGGATGAGCAATCCCGGCTGGGTCTGGCGGTCGCCCCCTGGCTGGCCGCAGCCACCGCCCGGGTGGGCACCACCGCCCGGGTGGCGCCCGCCGGCCGACTGGCCCGCGCCGCCGGCCGACTGGGTGTACTGGGTGCCGGCCGCGGGCCAGCAGGCCGCGGGCCAGCAGGCTGGCGCGCAGCCGCCCGACGGCCAGCAGACTGCCGCGCCGCGGCGGAAGCCAGCCCCGCCGCTGCCCAGGGCTGAGCCGCTGACCAGGCGCGGCCTGGTGCTCGAGACCTGGTTCGTCCAGATAGCGTTTCTCGCGCCCGGCCTGCTCGGCGCGATCGACCTGCTCGCCGCTCACATAGGCGGGACTCCCGGGATCAACCCGTTCTCCCAGATCGTCCCGCACCACCCGGTGGCGAACGTCATCTTCGGGATACTCACCTATCTCCAGGTGGGCGCCGTGGTGCCGCTCGGCCTGCTCCTGCTGAGCCGGACCGGCCAGTATCCGGCGGCGATCGGGTTCACCTGGCCGCAGTGGCGCAGGGATGTGTGGCCCGGCATCGGGCTCGCCGCCGCCGGGTACGCCGTGGCCTACGTCGCGGCCATCGTGATCATAGGCGCGGTGGCGTCCGCGATCGGCCGCCACGCCGCGAGCCAGCTGTTCAGCCAGGTCACGATCGGGCACGTGCCCGCTTACTACGTCCTCTACGGGATAGCGATCTCAGCGGTCACGGCGATAACCGAGGAGACCCTGGTCAACGCCTACCTGCTGACCAGGCTGGAGCAGCTGGGCTGGGACCCGCGCTGGGCCCTGGTGCTCAGCCTCACCCTGCGCACCAGCTATCACGTGTACTACGGGCTCGGCTTCCTGTTCACGATCCCGCTCGGGTACTTCAACACCAGGTCGTTCCAGAAGCACCGGAGCGTGATGCGGCCCATCGTGGCCCACTTCCTCTACGATGCGGTGCTGTTCACGGTCAGCGTGCTGGCCCCCTGACGGCCGCGGCAGGCCCGGGCGCCGCGGCAGCCGCCGCCTGCCCGGCCGCTGCCCAGTGGCCTTTACGCCGGCGTGGCCAGTTCTTTATCTCCAGCTGACCCTCATATGGCCCTGGCTTAGAACCGGCGCGCATACGGTGACTCCTGCAGCTATTCCCAGGTGAACGGAGACTGGCGGTGAGCGTGACCCGGTCGGCGGTCGAGTCGCCTCCGGTTGCGCAGCGCCTGCCTGCCCGCCGGGCCTGGGTGCCATGGCTGATCCTGCTCGGGTACCTGGCCGGCGCGGTGTGCGTGACGTGGCGGCTCTGGGCCCATCCCGCGTCCGTCGCGCAGACGGGTGACACCCCCGACGTCGACCTCTTCGCCTGGTTCATGCGGTACAACGCGACGGCGGTGGCGCACGGGCACCTGCCGGCCCTCTTCACGGTCGCGATGAACGCGCCGCGCGGCATCAACCTGATGTGGAACACGTCGTTCCTGCTGCCCGGCGTCGTGCTCGCCCCGGTGACGCTGCTGGCCGGTGCGCAGACCAGCCTCACGGTCATGCTGGTGCTCGGCATGGCGGGCTCGGCGGCCAGCCTGTTCTGGGTGCTGCGCCGGTGGGGGGCCAGCATGACCGCCGCGGCGCTGGGCGGCGCGGTGTACGGGTTCTCCCCCGCCATCGTGAACTCTGGCATCGGCCACTACCACCTGCAGTTCGCCGCGCTGCCACCGCTGATCATCGACGCGGTGCTGCGGATCGTCACCGGGCGCGGCAGGGCCGCCCGCACCGGGATCTGGCTCGGCCTGCTGGTCGCCGCCCAGCTGTTCATCGGGGAAGAACTGCTGGCGGACACGGCCATCGCCAGCCTCGTGCTTGTCGCGGTGCTGGTGGCCGGGTACCACACGGAGGTCCGCGCCAGGGTCCGCGGGGTCGCCATCGGGGGGCTCGCCGCGGTCGCCGTGGTGCTGGTCATCGGCGGCCACGCGCTGTGGGTGCAGTTCCACGGCCCGCTCACCCAGCACAACCACCCGGTGGGGGCCGACCCGTTCACGAACAGGGCGGCGTTCTTCGTCAACCCGTCCGCCACCCTGCTGTTCCACACCAGCGCCAGCGCGGCCTCGGCCACCGCCTACAGCAGGGGACTCTCGGAATACCTCGCCTACCTGGGCTGGCCGCTGCTCGTCGTGCTGGTGTACGCGTCGGTCCGCTACTTCAGGGACCCGAAGGTCCGCGCGGCCGCCGTGACGTGGGCGGCGCTCGAGCTGCTCTCGTTCGGCGGCGGCACCATGACCAGCGGCAGCTGGTTCTACCTGCCCGGGTGGCTGCTGCCGTTCCACTGGCTGCAGGGCTCGCCGGTGCTCAGCCAGGTGCTGCCGGACCGGCTGTCGATCCTCGCGGACGGCGCCGCGGCGGCCGTGCTCGCGTTCTCGCTGGACCTTGCGCGCTCGTCGCGACGGCCGGCGTGGAACTGGCGGCACGGCAGCATCCCGGTCGCGATCGCGGTCATCGCCGTCCTGCCGCTGATCCCCATGCCGTACCAGGCGGCGCCGACCACGCCGGTGCCGGCCGGCTGGCAGACGGCGTTCGCCAGGCTCGACCTCCCGCCCAGGGACCGCGTGCTGGTCGTTCCCGTCGGGTCGGCCCGCCGCCCGCAGGCGCTGCGCTGGCAGGCGGACACCGGCGAGCCCGCCACGATGATCGGCGGCTACTTCGTCGGGCCGAACAAAGAAGGCCAGCAGATGGTCTACATCCCCGGACCGACCACGGAAGCATCCCAGTACCTGGACGCGCTCTGGCAGGGATGGCCAAACCAGGGGAGCCTGCCGAAGGGGCTGATGCAGTCCGATCTCGCGTACTGGCGCCCTGCCGCCGTGGTCGCGGTCACCGGCACGCGCACGGAGCTCGGCCGCTACCTGATCAGCGTGTTCGGCCGGCCCACGTTCGACGTTGGCCAGGTGCTCGCCTGGCGGCTGCCCGCGAACGACGCGCGGTAGCTCATTGGGCGCCCGCAGCCGGGCGCCCTGTCCGTGTCAGCGCCGGCGGGCGTAGGCGATGTTGATCACCGCGATGACGACCCAGATGAAGGCGAAGAGGCCAGTGCCACCATGGTTGTCGTTCAGCACGTTCCAGGAGATGATCCCGCCGATGATCATCGACCCGAGCGCGAGCGAAACCGTCTCAAGGGAGGCGCGGGCCGGCCGGCTCGGCTCGCCGGACCGGTGACGCCGCGCGGGAGCATCGCCGGGCCGGCCCAGCCTGGCGTCCACCCGCTTGTCGATCTCGTCGC
>JASHPR010000090.1 GCA_030038015.1 Streptosporangiaceae bacterium | reverse complement strand
CGCCCCGGCGAACTGGGCCACCCAGTACGGCACCACCCATTGCGCGGGGAACACCCGGCGGGCGGCGAACGCGGTGGTCACCGCCGGGTTGATATGCAGCCCGGACAGCGGACCCCACGCGTAGATCATGGCCATCACCACTGCGCCGGGCGCGATCACCGCCGCGGTCCGGCTGATCGGCCCGCCGCCCACGTAGTGGTTGATCACCCCTGACCCGGCCGCCACTGTCACCAGGACGAACGTGCCCAGGAACTCGATGATCAGGCGGATCCACAACGGCCGCTGCCGCAGCGTGTCTTCCTCGAACCGGACCAGGTACCGGCGTTGCAGCGACGCCTCGCGCTCGGGGTCCATGTCCTCGGCAGCAGGTGCCATATCGCCGCTCCTCAATCTGCCGTATCGCGCACCTGCTGGAATCCCAGCGACCCGGGATGCCGCCGGGGGCGCGCCCTCCGCCATACCGGCCGGCCGCCGCCACACCACTACCGTCCAGCCCTGGCGCACCGGATGCGGACGGTGAGATCAGCCCGCAGGGGCGCCAGGTCCAGTTCATGCCGCCCCCCGGCGGGGAGGGACCACCCGCCGCGGGTGACCGCCCGCAGCCCTGTTGCCTGCTCAGCCAGCGGCGCCCTGGCCGACGGAGTGGGCCATCGCGTGCTCGTGCAGGGCCTTCTCGTCCTCGTGCCGGTGCGGCTTGAGATCGAAGGTGACCTTCTTGATCTTCCCGGTGAACGCGTACGGTGCCTTGTCCTCATACGAGAGGTCGACGACCAGGCCGTTGTCCCGGCCGACGTCCATGCCCGCGTAGCTGGAGAAGGCGATCGGCGGCGTGTGCGCGATCTTGCCGGACCCGATCTGCTTGCCGTTGGCCCACAAGGTCACCGTGCCGCCGCTGCCGGGCTCGGGCTTATCTGACTCGAACAGCATCTTGACGTTGACCTTGCCGGACGGGAGCTTGGCGGTGGAGACCTGCTCATAGCTCTCCGCGCCGAGGAAGGCGTAGCTGTGGTGCAGCAGTTGCTTGCTGTCCACCCAGAGGCTGAACCCGCCGATGAAGTCGGCGTTGGCCACGATGACGCCCTCGGCGCCCTTGGCCGGCAGCTCCAGGTCGGCCTCGATCGCGTAGGACCGGCCGTAGATCCGCGGGATCATGCCGCGCTGGATGTTCTGCACGTCCGGGCGGAATTCGAACCGGGTCTGGGTCAGCATCGGCGGCATGAGTCCCATGACGACGGACAGGCCGGCGAGCAGCGGGAGAGCCCGGTTTCGCTCGGCCTCCTGCCACCACAGCTCCTTCAGTTCGGACAGCTTGCCCGGGTTCTTGGCCGCCAGGTCGTGAGCCTGGGAGAAGTCATCCGGCAGGTAGTACAGCTCCCACTTGTCCTGCTCCGGGTCGTAGACGCCGGGCGCGAAACGCTTCAGGGTCTCCGGCGAGAAGTCCCACGGGAGCTTGTCCAGCTTGGCGCACGCCCACCAGCCGCCGCAGTACATGGCGCGGCTGCCGAACATCTCGAAGTACTGGCAGGTGTGCCGCTCATCGGCCGTCGCGTCGCCGAAGGTGTAGGCGAAGCTGGTGCCATCCATCGGCTCCTGGCCGATGCCGTCGACCACCTTGGGTTCGGGGATCCCGGCCAGCTCCAGCACGGTCGGGCCGATGTCGATGCAGTGGGTGAACTGGCTGCGCAGTTCGCCCCTGGCCTTGATCCGGTCCGGCCAGGCAACCACCATCAGGTTCCGGGCTCCGCCGAGGTGGCTGGCCATCTGCTTGCCCCACTGGAACGGGGTGTTGCTGGCGTGCGCCCACGCGGCGGCGAAGTGCGGAGCGGTGTGCTCGCTGCCCCACTCCTCGATGCCGCCGTACTTGCTATTGATCAGCTTGAGCTGGTGCTCAGGCTTAAGGACCAGACCGTTGAGGAACGTCATCTCGTTGAACGAGCCGGTGACGGTGCCCTCCATACTGGCGCCGTTGTCACCCCAGACGTAGCAGATCAGGGTGCTGTCCAGGTCGCCGAGTTCCTCGACCGCGTCGAGCAGCCGTCCGACGTTCCAGTCGGCGTTCTCGGAGTATCCCGCGAACACCTCCATCTGCCGGGCGTACAGCTTCTTCTCGTCGGCGTTGAGCGAGTCCCAGGCCGGGAACACGTCCGGCCGCCTGGTCAGCTCGGTGTCCTGGGGGACTATGCCGAGCTTCTTCTGCCGGGCCAGAATCTGCTCGCGCAGCTTGTCCCAGCCCCGGTCGAACTTGCCCTTGTATTTGTCCGCCCACTTCCTGGCCACCTGGTGCGGCGCGTGGCTGCAGCCGGTGGAGTAGTACATGAACCACGGCTTGTCCGCGTCCTGCGCGCGGACCGCGTGCAGCCACTCGACCGCCTTGTCGGTCAGGTCGTCCGGGAAGTAATACAGCCCCCCGTCCTTGCCCTGCTGCACGCCGAGGGTGGAGTTGTCCATGGTGATGATCGGGTCGTACTGGCCGGCCGCGCCGGACAGGAATCCCCACCAGTGGTCGAAGCCCCAGGATTGCGGCCAGTGGTCGAACGGCCCGGCAGCGCCCTGCACGTTGTCCGGGGTCAGGTGCCACTTGCCGAAGCCGCCGGTGACGTACCCGTTCTCCTTCAGGATCCGGGGCAGCGGGGTGCAGGTCTTCGGCCTTGCTGCCGTGTAGCCGGGGAATGGGCCGGGATACTCGGCGATCGAGCCGAAGCCGACCCGGTGGTGGTTCCGGCCGGTCAGCAGCGCCGCCCGGGTCGGCGAGCACACAGCGGTCACGTGGAACCGGTTGTAGGTCAGCCCCATGTCCTTGACCCGGGTGAACGTCGGCGTGGCGATCGGCCCGCCATGGGTGTCGGGGGCGCCGAAGCCGGCGTCGTCGATCAGGACGACGAGCACGTTCGGGGCGCCCTCGGGTGCCTTGGGCCCCGGGATCATGGTCCAGTCCGGCACCGACTCCCCGAGGGTGCGGCCGGCGGTGCCGCCGAAGTTGCGGTCCGGGATCGGCAGCACGGTGCGGTCGGAGGTGAACTTGCCCGCCGCCTGCGTCAGCGCGTCCTTCAGGCCGCGCACGCCCTTCTTGTCCATCTTCACGACCGACTTGGCCAGCGCGGACTTCAGCGCCCGCTCGGCGGCCAGCCGGTCGTTCTCGTCGATCATGCCGATGATCGCGGCGCTGCCCTTGGGCAGCTTCTCCCCCAGGCCCTGCTGCAGGCCGGTCTCTTCCTTGTGCTCGGTGAACTTGCCGATCACGCCGCCGAGCGCGCCGCCGACCGCGATCGAGGCCAGCAGTGCCGGGTCGAACAGGCCGACCACTATGCCGACCCCGCCGCCCCAGCCCATGCCCTTGCGGCCGAGGTGATCGCCGGTCTGCGACACAGTGACCTTGCCGTCCTTGTCGCGCTCGACCAGGATCACGCCGTCGGTCTTGACCTTCTTGCCCTGCACCGCCGCCACCAGGGCGTCGAAGTCGTCCTGGGCATGCATCCCCGACGGGTACGCCGCCAAGATCACATCGAAGTTGTCGCTCATCGGGCCCTTGCGTCCTTCCCGCGGATCGTCTCGCCGACGTGCCGCCCTGCGGGTCGTTCCTCCCGATCGGCCTGCTGCACACACCTCTTCCGGTTTCCCTCCCCGGATTACCCGCATTGCGCAACGGCTCCTCACCTGCGCCGGGTGATTGCCTCCAGTGCTGGGATCAGCCAGCCGGCCGCTCAGCCGCTGAGCGCCGCGGACACGTTGCCGGCCGTGCCGGCAGGATGGGTCCGACCTTGTCCGACCTTCCGCTCTCAGGAGACTGTGCCGGCCCAGCAAGTCCACCACGGGCGCCTGATCCGGCCTTAGGACCTCTTGCCCCCCTGGCACAAAAAAAGAAGGAAATCGGAGGATGTGCCGCTCGACAGCCGATGTGTTCCAGGAGCATGCTTTAGCTTCAAACAGGCGGTGGCCTCCGGTTCGTGTCAGCGCGAAGCCGGAAGCCCAAGGAGGGAAGCGAGGGGTGGATGACTCTCCGGCGAGGGTTCCGGCCTTTAGTAGTAGCCATCTTGACTGCCGCAGGTTCGCTTTCGGCAGCTGCGACAGCGTCCGCGGCAGACGGGGCAGCGGCGAACAGCATGGCCCACATCCCGGGCAGCTACCTGCCGGCCAGTGCGACCAACACCGGCCAGATGTCGGCCAGCCGGATGAGCGTCGAGGTGGTGCTGCACCCGGGAAACGACGCAGGTCTCAACTCCCTGCTCGACGCCCTATACACGCCGGGGAGCGCTGACTACGGCCACTGGCTCGCCGCGGGCCAGTTCGAATCCGAGTTCGCGCCGTCGCGGGCCACCGTGCGGGCGATGACCACGTACCTGCAGGCCAAGGGGCTGACGGTGCAGCCGACCTCGACGCCCTTCCTGCTTCGGGCGGTCGGGAGCAGCGCCCAGATCGATGCCGCCTTCGCGACAACCATTGACAACTACCGCAACGCCCACGGCGTGAAGTTCTACTCCAACGCCACGCCGGCCTCGGTGCCCGCCAGCCTGGCGTCGAGCGTCCTCGGCGTGGTGGGGCTGACCAACACGATCCGGCTGCAACCGACCTATCAGCTCACCGCGGCGCGCACGCCTGCACACGCCAGCAGCGAGCCGAGCTGCGAGATCCCGTATCCGACCACCCTGGCTCAGCTCGAAGCGATCCCGACCAATGGGCCGTACAACGGCTATGGCGGCGGCCCTGGCTGCAGCGGCCTGACCCCGTCGCAGACCAACGGCATCTACAACGCCCCCAACGCCGGACCGCGCGCCAAGGGCGCCGGCGCCAACGTAGCCGTGTTTGAGCTTTCCGCCTACAAGCACTCGGACATCTCGAGCTGGGCGCGGACGTTCTATGGCTCTCACTACCGCCCCCGCCTTGTCGACATCAATGTCGACGGCGGACCACTGGCCCCGAATACCTCGCAGTGCCCGGTGGGGGACACGTGCTACTACGGCTACGGTGGTGACATCGAGGTCGAGGCCGACATCGAACAGGATCTGACCATCGCGCCGGACGCCAACTCCGTCCTGGTCTACAACGCACCCAACGACACGACCGGCCAGACCGAACTGGACGAGTACGCCACCATCGCCAACCAGGACATCGCCGACTCCATCAGCTCGAGCTGGGCGGTGTGCGAGCCGGATGCGGGCCTGGGCTACGCCGAGGCCGAGAACCTCATCTTCGAGCAGATGGCGGCGCAGGGCCAGAGCATGTTCGCGTCGTCGGGCGACACCGGTGCCTTCGAGTGCATCAGGGATGGCACCTTCAGTTACTACGCTCCGCTCGAGGTCCTCGACCCGGCCAGCCAGCCCTGGGTGACCAGCACCGGCGGCACCTCGTTCGAGGCATTCGACCCGGGGGACAACCCCCACCCGAGCTACCCGTATGGGACCGAGGCGGTGTGGAACACGCTCGATGTCTGCAGCGGGAATGACTCATCGACTGCCAGCTCGACCGGCATCATCGACTGCGGCCTCTACGGTGCGGGTGGAGGTGGTCACAGCATCTTCTGGCCGATGCCGGACTACCAGCGAGGCCCCGGGGTCATCAACCCCTACACGGTCTACGGCCCGGGCAACTGCGCTCTCGCGGCGACGGGCCAACCGTGCCGCGAGGAGCCGGACATCTCGGCCAACGCGGATCCCCTCACCGGTTACGCGGAGTACTGCACCGGGTCGACCTACGTCTCGCCCAACCCCACCGGCACCGACTATGAGAGCGCCTGCCTCGGGCTCACCAAGACCCCTGGCGCTCCCGGGTGGTTCCACATCGGTGGTACCAGCCTCTCCGCGCCGCTATGGGCGGCCCTCTTCAGTGATCGGGACGCCTTCCACGGCTCCCGGTCCGGGAACGCCAATTACCTTCTCTATGCACTCTTCGACAACCGTTCCACGTATGCCACCGACTTCCACGACATCACCGGTTTCCAGCAGGTCAGCAACAACAACGGCTACTACCCGGTGACCCCCGGCTACGACGAGGCAACCGGAATCGGCACGCCGAACTTCACTGGCCTGATCACCGGCCTAGCTGGATGAGCTAACAAAGCTGGCGGTTGCCGTCAAACGCCCCGGTCGGAGAAATCCGCCGGGGCGTTTTGGCTGGTCAGAGCTGGCTAGAGCGCTGACCACGAACGTTCGCCGGTTGGGTGAGACGCCGCTAGCGCTGCCATGGCAGGCCCACACTCGATTTCCATGTAACGGACAACCTCTGGGGAGGGAAGCCAGCGAGGCCTGGATCAGTGACTGGCGAAATGGCGCGCAACCGCGGCAAACGCCTCCTTGGGCTCCCAGGTCATGTCAGGGTAGGTGGTGCCGTGGCGCCCGGCGGGCAGGGACTTGAGGAGGGACATCGAATCCATGTCGAGGTCGTAGCGGGGGTTGTCGTCGGTGTAGGCCCCCGGCGTCACGAAGGTGGACAGCAGGGCGCCGGCGGCGCCCGATACGTCGAGCTCGCCGAGGGTCTCGGCGAGCTCACGGGCCTGCATGGCCTCGTCACGTTCATATGTTCCCTTCAAGCGGGGCCGGACGAAGCGCTCGATCACCGGACGCGTGTGGAGCCACAGCCGTGTGGTGTCAGTGACCCCGAAGCCCAGGGCGCCCGAACTCTCCGCTCCGCGGTAGCTCACTGACCAGGGCTTGTCCGGTTACATGGATACCCCGTTCTGGTTTGGAGTCGAGTGCGGGAGTGGCGATGGCAGAACCGGTGCGGGCACGGCGGCTCACGGATCAGGAGGGTCAGCGGCTGCGGCAGATCGTGTGGCCCGGGAAGCACGGGCCGATCCGGGTGCGTCCGGATAATGATCATCATGGCGCCGGCGTCGGGGAGGCCGGTCCCGGCGATCGCGCGGCTGATCGGAACGGACGAGGAGACGATCCGGGATTTGATCCATGCGTCCGGGCCCAATGTCAAGCATCAGCTGGCGGGCGAATGTCAAACGTCACCCGGCAGTAACTGGTCAGGTCCGGGAAATGGTTTGTGCGGTTCCGCGGTGAGACGGCGTGGCCGTGTCAACCCCGAGTGGATCTGGCTCGCATTTCGTGATCGTCTCGGCCAAGCAGCTCGTCGATCGCTGCCGCGCGTGCCTTCATCTGCTCAGCGGATGGCGTGAAGCCGGCGCCTCGGGTCCCACGGCGGATGAGCCGTCGCTGCCTGGCCGTCGGCCCGTGGCCGGTCAGCATGTGGCGTATGGCCGAGTGGCACCACCACCTGGTCGCTGCGGTCGATACCGGATTGACAGCTGCGCTTATGCGACGCCCGATCCGGTTCATCATGCCTCCTGCTTGAGACGGACCCGCCTGCCCCCATGGTCCGCCGGTCACGGCGAAGATGCGAACCGGTACCGGCGATCGTCTGTCCCGCCCCGCCGCCGGCCGCCGGGCACGAGGCGGACAAGCACCCCGAGCACGGGGCCGAGAGGATCACGAAATGTGACCGGCTCCGCGCTAGGCATCCTCCCAGGCGGACGGCTGTTCCCCACGACTCCGATGTAGTTTGCGAGCAGGGGTCAAGGTTCGAGTCTCCTGAACTTCAACCCTAGCTCCGTCACGGAAAACGATCCGAACCGGGGATCATGAAATCGGCAGTTGACCAGCGGTGCTTCGCGCCGCCGAAGTTACTGCGGCCGCAATGACTCTAGCCGTCCTCATCCCCTGGGATGTCTGCCCTCTCGGCGTGTTGTTCGGGGGCACCCTTGATGGTGATCGGTGCGCGAAGATCGAGAGCCGCGTCGTAAAGCTCAGCCACCGACTTCCGGATCTCGTCGCGGAGAGTCGCCTTGTCCTTACATAGGTTCTCGATGTTCCTCTGATAAAGAACGAACCTCGTACCAAAGGAGACTTGTGGGCGTTCCCCCGCAGCCCATTCTCCGCCCAACGGAGCAAACAAATTGTCGGAATCGCGATCCACACTGCCTGGCACTTCCAGGTGCCACCGGCGATCTGGATCCACACCCCTCTCGACCTGGGACTTGTCCGGCAGCAACGACACGTCCACAGCGACGCCGGGTGAGCCGCCGCCCGTCTCGGAGTCATGAACCCTGATCTCTGCATCAGCCGTCGCCATGAAGTCAGCACGCGCCATCCGGTACGGAACTACCCAAGTGCCGGAATCGGAGGTCAGCGCCGCGGCGGTGGCGAAGTCGGTTCGCCCCGCGTCAGGGTTGTCCGCTTCGAGCCAGACCTTGACCTGGCCGCGTAGCGCCCACGCAGGAGCGAACTGGTTGGCCAAGTTCAGAAGCTTGTCGAGGCGTTCGCCCGCCTCGTCGAACCGACCCTGCCGGTACAGCGCGACCGCGAGGCGCCAGAGCGCCTGGGCAGACGTTGGATCGGCGTCGGCCGCCGCCTGGGCGGCCCTCCGTGCATCCTCGAAATACCCAAGCCACCAAAGCGCCTCGGAGGCGAGCACGAGCGACGCGATTCGGATCGCGGGCACTGGATCCTTCAGGTGGCGATGGGCCACCCACAGGGCCCGAACCGGATGATCGGGGCAGCTGCGCGTGTGTTCCTGCAGCGTCTCCAAAGCATCCTTCGCCGACTTCCGGCCGTCATGGCGGTGCTCGACGGGAACAAGGTTGAGCCACCGCGCCGCCGCGTCTCTCAGTTGATCGTTCAGTTCGAAGTCGGGCGCTAGAGGGTTCGCTACATAGCCGGGCCCGGAGTGATGGGAGGGCCGGGGCCTTGGAGTGACGGAGGGTGTCACATCATCACTGGGCATAGGCACATGATCGTTTCTTTGCCTCGGGCCGCGCCCGCTGGAGAACGGCAAGATTTCCCTCATACTCTAGTGGCCGGAGCTATGTCTCCAGACGACATCGTCCTGAGTGTCACTCGCGGCGCACGACTCGGGCGGGGATAGGAGGCCCCGGCCCACGCCGAGGTGGCCTGATTTTGACCATACACGCACGCTGACACGGGTGACCCTCCCGATACGGTACTTCCGCAGGTCAGGGCGATCCGAACTGATCATGTGATCCACGAGCGGTATCAGTGCTTCACCACGATCGACCGAGGAAGCTTCGCCGCATCCCCATGCGCCGCCAGCTCGGACAGCGCCAAGGCTATCTCGGCATCGCGCCCATCGACGGCATGCAGATACCGGTACGACGCGGCCGGGGATGCATGCCCAAGGCGCCGCATCAGAGCGGTGGAACGGCTGATGCGCCAAGCGGGCCTGCGCGGGGGCGCGGGCGCCGCACCCGGACCACCATCCCCGCGGATCGGGCTGGCTGGCCGCCGGACCTGGTCAACCGCGACTTCCACGCCGAAGCGCTGAACCGGCTATGGGTAGGCGACATCACTTACGTGCCCTTGCCGCGGGCGGGTTCGCCTATGCGGCGTTCGTCATCGATGCGTTCTCCCGGATGATCACAGGCTGGAAGGTGGCCGGGCAGATGCGCGCCTCGCTGGCCCTGGATGCGCTGGAGATGGCGGTATCGGCGCGGCGGGCGATGATGGCGTCGCCGGCGTGCCCGGATCGGGGTGCCGGCGGGCAGCCGCTGGATGGCCTCCACCATGGCCCAGCGCAGGATCGGTGAGCCCTGCTTGGTGATGTGGCCGCGGGTCACATTGACGTCGGGCTGCGGTGCCGGGGGTCAACCCGGCCCACGAGCACAGCCGCCCGGCGCTGGCGAACCGGCGGACGTCGCCGATCTCAGCGACGATCACCGCGCCGAGCACCGGCCCGATGCCGGGAAGGGCCTGGATGGCGTGATCACCAGACACGACCGGCCACGGAGGTCTCCTTGGCTGCTCAGGGACCCGCCGTATACACCGATCGACGCCCGTGCACGTTCATGTATGCTGGTGCACCATTCGTATGTCGGCAGACTGCGCAGATGGAACCATCCGCCGCTAGGCCTTGTCGTCGCCGGGCTGGACGTCGAGCGCCACGACGTCAGGGTCAGGGCGGGCAACCGCACGTCGGCCGCTCGCCGTCTGCCAGTAGGTCTCCTTGCCGAGCAACGTCTCACCGAACCGGTCAAACTCGGCGATCACCTTCTGCGTTGCCGCATTCACGGCCT
>JASHPR010000089.1 GCA_030038015.1 Streptosporangiaceae bacterium | reverse complement strand
CTGCCCCGTCCGCGCGGGCCGCCGCGTTCCCGGCCCTGGCCGCGCTCGCGGCGCGCAGCCTGTCGCACGTCGCGTAGACCTCGGGCGTTGACAGCGCGCCGGCCGAGAAGGCCAGCACCCAGTGGTAGGTCCCCGCGGTCAGCGCGGCCGTGAGCAGCTCGCCGCGGCCCTGCCCGACGGCGGTGCCGCCGAGCAGCGCGAACGGGACGTCGCTGCCCACCGTGGCCGCCACGTCGCGAAGCTCTATCTGGGTGAGGCCGGTGCGCCAGAGCTCGTTGCAGGCGACCAGGGTGGCGGCGGCGTCCGCGCTGCCGCCCGCCAGGCCGGCCGAGACCGGGATCCGCTTGCGGATCTCGATGTGCACCGCCGGCTTGCTCCGGCGGGGCAGGGCCGCCGTGGCCAGGGCGCGGGCCGCGCGGGCGGCGAGGTTCGCGCGGCCGGACGGGACCGATCCGGCGCCCTCGCCGGTCACCCGGACGCTGGACCGGTTCGCTGGCTGCACCGTGACCTCGTCGAAGAGTGACACGGCGTGAAATACGGTCACCAGATCGTGATAGCCGTCGCCACGGGGCGGTCCCACGGAAAGCTGCAGGTTCACCTTCGCGGGAACCCGCGCGGTCACAGGCGTCACGATCAGCCAATCGTACGCGGTCGCCGGTCCACGCCAGGCGGCGGAACCGGCAGCATCTCCCGGCCGGCCAGGGCGATCCGGGCGAAGTCGGCCACGCCCAGCGACTCGCCGCGCAGCGCGGGATCCACCGCCGCCTTCCTGAGCACGTGCTCCGCCGCGGCAGCGGAGCCCGCCCACGGCGCCAGCGCGGCGCGCAGCGTCTTCCGCCGCTGCGCGAACGCGGCGTCCACGACCGCGAAGACCTCGGTGCGGTCGGCGCCGGGCGGCGGGTCCCGCCTGGTGAAGGCCACCAGGCCGGAGTCCACCATCGGGGCCGGCCAGAACACGGTCCGCGGCACCTGGCCTGCCTTCCGCACCTCGGCGAACCAGGCGAGCTTGACCGAGGGGACGCCGTACGTCCTGCTTCCGGGCGGCGCGGTCATCCGGTCGGCTACCTCTGCCTGCACCATTACCAGGCCGCGGCGCAGCGTGGGGACGGTGGCCAGCAGGTGCAGCATGATCGGGACCGCGGAGCTGTAGGGCAGGTTGGCCGCCAGCACCGTCGGCGGCTCGCCTGGCAGGTCCCGCACCCGCGCCGCGTCGGCGGTCACCACCGCCAGGCGCCCGGCAAGCGCCGGGGCGTGCGCGGCCACGGTGCGCGGCAGTTCCGCCGCGAGCGCAGGATCTACCTCGACGGCGACCACCCGTCGCGCCGCTGCCAGCAGCGGCAGCGTGAGCGAGCCGAAGCCCGGGCCGACCTCGAGCACGACGTCGGAGGCGTCCAGGCCGGCCAGCGCGGTGATCCGGCGCACGGTCCCGGCGTCGGTGACGAAGTTCTGGCCGAGCCGCTTCGACGGCCGGACACCGAGCCGGGCGGCGATGCGCCTGACCTCGCCGGGCCCCAGCAGCCGGGGCTCCGGCTGCGGCGCGCCCGCGCCCGCCTCGTCCTCCACGTCCGCAACGCTAGCGGCCCGGGCGGCTAGCCGAAGCCGATCTTGAGAGCGCCCGCCTGCAGCGCGCCCGCGATGACCAGCGGCTGGTGGGTGGTGACGCGGGTCAGGGTGATGGTCAGCGCGCCGGTGACGCCTGCTGCCAGCCTGAGCAGCACGGCCACCGCGTTGCCCGGGGTCAGGGTGACGCACAGCGGGCCCAGGCAGCCCGACAGCTGGGTCGCGTACAGCACGACGCTGCCGCTGAAGGCCAGCGACGGGCTGGTCGTGAGCGCGGTCACGGCCCGTCGCCCGCCCCCGCCTGCCTGGGTCACCGACGCGGTCACGCCGCCGGCGAGCGTGAGCGACGCCGCCGTGAACTTCATCATGCGCACCGTGCCGCCGCCGGCCACCGGCACGTCCGCCGCGCCCTGGTACGCGAGGTCATCCAGGGTCGCCGAGGCCGCCTTGATCACCGAGATGGCCGTGGCGGCCACCAGGCCAGCGCCGGCGGCCGCGCGCCGCTGCGCGGAGCGCTTCGCTTTCCCGTGCCCCGGCTCAGTAGCCCCAATGTCGAGGCCTTCGCGGCAAACGCGGCTGCTTGTTAGGAAGTTGTAATCTCTTCCGGCTCTTTCGCGCCTTTATTTCCGTCTTCTTCCTAGCCGGTGATACTCGCCGCGGGGTGAGCGGTAACCAGCAGTGACCGGCCCGGCTTCGCCCCCGTGCCCAGCTGCGCGGCGTCGGCGGTCCCGTGCACCTGCCATCCGGCCTGGCCGAGGAGCTGCAGGTGAGCCCCTGCCGGCAGGATCGTCAGCCACGCCTCGCCGGCGTTGCGGCGCCGGGAGTTGGCCAGCGCGGCGACCCGCGCCGGGTCCAGCCCCTCGCGATGCGTGGCCAGGCTGGCGGCAAGCTCGCTCCCAGCGGCCGCCCTGGCCCGCAGCCCGCTGAGCAGCCGCACGCAGGCCGGCTGGTCGAGATAGACCAGCAGCCCCTCGCACAGGAAAAGCGTGGGCTGGCCGGCGTCGTGCCCGCTGGCCGCCAGGACGCCGGCGACATCGTCGTGGCGGAAGTCGGCCGGGGCCAGCGCCGGGCCGCCGGCGCCGGGGCCGGCCTTCATCGCCCGCAGCCTGCGCGCCTTGTCCGCCTGGGTCGCCGGATGGTCGAGCTCGAAGAAGCGGACCCCGGGCGAGCGGAAGCGCAGCGCGCGGTCGTCGTAGCCGGCTCCCGCGATCACCACCTGCGGCATCCCCGCGGCGATCGCGGCGAGCACGCGCTCGTCGGAGAACCGGGTCCGGGCGATCAGGCTGGCCCGCAGCGGGCCCGGCCCGGCGGGCCGCATCCCCCGGCAGAGCCGGCGCTGTGCGTCAGGATCACCGCCCGGAGTGGCCGGCCTGGCCATCCGGGCCCTGGTAATGGCCACCACCTGGCTGGTCCGCGACGGGGTCTCCCGCCCGCGGAGCCTGTAGGCAAAGAGAGACATAAGCAAAAGCTTACAATCCTCCGCGCCAGAAGGCGGGCGGCTCGCGCCTTATGCACTCACCAGCGCCCTATCGGCCACCAAATAGTACGTGCTAGCGTAATGACTGTGGCTGACGAGGAACTGCTGCAGACGGCGGCGGCCGTGCGCCAGGCCGCGACCAGGCTGGCCCGGCGGCTGCGCATCGAGCGCCCCGAGCCCGCGCATACCGCGCTGGAGCTGGGCACCCTTGCCCACCTGTACCGGCGCGGCCCGATGACGCCGGGCGCGCTCGCCGCGGCCGAGCGGCTGCAGCCGCAGTCGCTGACCCGGACCCTGGCCAGCCTGGAACGCCGGCGCCTGGCCGTCCGCCAGCCCGATGACCTGGACCGCCGCCGGTCCCTGCTGGCCATCACCGAGGCCGGGCGGCAGGCTCTCGCCGCCGACATGCGCCAGCGGGACGGCTGGCTGGCCGCCGCCATGGCACGCCAGCTCACGACGGCCGAGCAGCAGCTGCTGCGGATCGCCGGCGAGCTCATGGACCGCCTCGCCGACGCCCCGGACGAGCACCGCCCCGCCGGCGCCCCGGACGAGTGAGGTGGTGGAGTCCGCGCTGGTCCTCCAGCAGCAGCGGGGACTCCACGACACTGTCCGGATGCCGGCCCGGGGTCCGGGCGCACCGGGCCCGACCACGGGCGGCGGCGGGCCGGGGCGGCAGACGTCCCAGCGGGCGTCCGCGGGGCCGTCAGCGCGGCCAGGGGCCGAAGGCGCGCTCGGCGGCCGCGGTGACGGCCGCGCACAGCTCGGCCACGTCCACCTGCTTGACCTCCGCGACCGCGCGCAGCGTGTGCGCCGCCATCGCCGGGGAGTTCGGCCTGCCCCGGAAGGGGACCGGGGTGAGGAACGGCGCGTCGGTCTCCACGAGGATCAGCTCCACCGGCGCCGCGGCCACCGCGTCCCTGAGCTGCTGCGCGCTGGAGAACGTGACGTTGCCGGCGAAGCTCATCAGGTACCCGGCGTCCGCGCACCGCTTCGCCATCGCCGCGTCGCCGGAGAAGCAGTGGAAGATCACGTGCTCCGGCGGGCCGTCGGCGTCCAGGATCCGCAGCACGTCCTCGTGCGCCTCGCGGTCGTGGATCACGAGCGCCTTCCCGGCCCGCTTGGCGATATCGATGTGCGCGCGGAACCACTCCCGCTGCACCTCGGGCGGGGCGCTGTCCCGGTAGTAGTCGAGGCCGGTCTCGCCGACGGCCCGGACCTGCGGCTGCTCCGCCAGCGCGGCGATCTCGGCGAGCACGGCGGCGCGGCCGGCCGCGGAGGCGGCCGCCCGCGCGGTCTCGTTCGGGTGGATGGCCACCGCCGCGCGCACGCCGGCGTGCTCGGCGGCGCACCCGGCCGCCCACCGGGAGGTGGGCAGGTCCACGCCGATCGTGACCACCCGCGTGATCCCGGCCGCGCGCGCCTCGGCGAGGATCCCGGGGACCGGGCGCCCGATCAGGTCCAGGTGGCAGTGGCTGTCCACCGCCTCGGCCGGCAGCGGCTCGGGCGGGGGAACGGGGCTGGTCACGACCGCTCCAGCCGGGCCAGCTCCTCGTCCGCGAGCTTCGGGTCGAGCTTGGTGAACAGCGGCGAGGGCGGCTGCAGCGGCGTGCCGGGGCGGATCGGCTGCGGCTGCCACCGGGCGGCGTCCTGGTAGTCACCGGTGATCACCGGGTACGGCGCGCCGCCCTCCTCGGTGACCTCCTCGATCCGCGGCATCGGCGACCAGCTGCCGGACCCGCCCAGCATCGCGTGCACCTTCTGCGACGAGCGCGGCAGGAACGGGGTCAGCAGCGTCTTGCCGTCGTCCACCAGCTGCAGCGCCACGTGCAGGATCGTCCTCATCCGCCCGGGGTCGGACTCCCGCAGCTTCCAGGGCGCCTGCTCGGACAGGTACTTGTTCGCTTCGGCGATCGTCCGCATCGCTTCGGTGATCGCGGCCTTGAACCGTGACCGGGACAGATGATCGCCGACATTCTTGAACGCGTCGTGCGACCGCTGGATCAGCTCGCGGTCAACCTCGGTCAACGCGCCCGCTTCGGGGATGGCGCCGATGTTCCTGGCCGCGAAGGACACGCTCCGGTTCACCAGGTTCCCCCAGTTCGCCAGCAGCTCGTCGTTGTTGCGCCGGATGAACTCGCTCCAGGTGAAGTCGGTGTCCTGGTTCTCCGGCCCGGCCACGGCCAGGTAGTACCTGAGCGCGTCCACGTCGTAACGTTCAAGGAAATCGCGGACGTAGATCACGACCGAGCGGGAGGAGGAGAACTTCCTGCCCTCCATGGTCAGGTACTCGCTGGCCACCACGTCGGTCGGCAGGTTGAGCGCGCCGAGCGCGCCGGGCTTGCCGTCCCTGGCGCCCTTGCCGCCGTAGCCGAGCAGCATGGCCGGCCAGATCTCGGCGTGGAAGACGATGTTGTCCTTGCCCATGAAGTAGTAGGACTCGGCCTCGGGGGACTGCCACCAGGCCCGCCAGGCGTCCGGGTCGCCGGAGCGCCGCGCCCACTCGACCGAGGCGGACAGGTACCCGATCACCGCGTCGAACCAGACGTAGATCCGCTTGTCCGGGCGGTCCCGCCAGCCGTCCAGCGGGACCGGGACCCCCCAGTCCAGGTCGCGCGTGACCGCGCGCGGCTTGAGGTCGTCGAGCAGGTTCAGCGAGAACTTGAGCACGTTCGGCCGCCAGAGCCCGCTCTTGCTCTGCAGCCAGCTGCCGAGCGCGTCGGCGAACGCGGGCAGGTCCAGGAAGAAGTGCTCGGTCTCCACGAAGACCGGGGTCTCCCCGTTGATCTTCGACCGTGGGCTGATCAGGTCGGCCGGGTCGAGCTGGTTGCCGCAGTTGTCGCACTGGTCGCCGCGCGCGCTCTCGTACCCGCAGATGGGGCACGTTCCCTCGATGTACCGGTCGGGCAGGGTCCGGCCGGTCGACGGGGAGATCGCGCCCATCGTCTTGCGCAGGAAGAGGTAGCCGTTGTCGTACAGGCCCCGGAAGAGCTCCTGCGTGACCGCGTAGTGGTTCCGCGTCGTGGTCCTGGTGAACAGGTCATAGGACATGTCCAGGTCGGCCAGGTCCTCGGCGATGACCCTGTTGTAGCGGTCGGCGAGCTCCCTGGCGGTCACGCCCGCCGCGTCCGCCTGCACCTGGATCGGGGTGCCGTGCTCGTCGGTGCCGCTGACCATCAGCACCCTGTTGCCTGCCATCCGCTGGTACCTGGCGAACATGTCGGCGGGCAGCCCGAAGCCCGATACGTGCCCAATGTGCCGGGGCCCGTTGGCGTACGGCCAGGCTGGCGCGGTCAGGATGTGGCGGCTGGACATGGGCACAGGCTAGTGCACCACCTGACGCGCGGGTGCCCGCCAGGCCGCAGAA
>JASHPR010000088.1 GCA_030038015.1 Streptosporangiaceae bacterium | reverse complement strand
CCGCCCGGCGGCTCGCGGTGTCGGCCGTTCGCGCGGTTCCGGCGGTTCGCATCATTCCGGCGGTGCTCGCATTGCTCGCAGCCAGGGGCGTAACGGGGCGATTCCCGGAGGTGCGTACCGGTGAAGCTCAAGATCACGCTGGAACGTACCCAGGGAGCGACCGACCTGGTGCTGACGGCCGCAGCCGACGCGACGGTCGGGGATGTCGCCGCAGCGCTCACCGTCAGGGATCCAGACGGCCGGGGACGCAGCGGCGGCACCGTCCCATCTGGTGCCGTCACACTGACCGTGCTGGATGGCCAGCGTGTCACCCTGGATCCCGCGCTCCCGGCGGCCGACAGCGGCATCAAATCGGGCGACCGCATCACCGTCGCCCCAGCCGGAGACCGGTATGCCGACCGTGCCGCCCGGCTGGTGGCTCAGGTAACGGTCCTTCAGGGGCCGGGCGCCGGGCAGCGCGCCCCGCTCCCAAGCGGAAACCTCACGATCGGCCGGGGTAACGGCTGCGACCTGGTGCTCGCGGACACCCTGGTGTCCCGCCGCCACGTCCGGCTCTTCCTCGCGCCTGGTTCGGCCGAGATCCTCGACCTGGGCTCGGCCAACGGGATCACGCTGAACGACGAGCCGGTCACCCGCGGCTCGTGGCTGCCGGGAGACAGGCTGCGGATCGGCGACACGGTCCTCGGCATCGAATTCATAGGCGCTCCGCCCGCGGAGGGGGCAGCCCACGCCGCCACCGCCGCGTTCAACCGGTCGCCCGTGATCACCGGCAGCTATGCGGGCCAGACGCTTGAGACGCCGGAGCTGCCAGAGACCGAGCGCCCGCCTCGTTTCCAGCTGCTGCCGCTGCTCGCTCCGCTGGTGCTCGGCGGCGTGCTTTTCGCGGTCACCCATTACGCCGAGACGCTCATCTTCGTCGCCCTCAGCCCGCTGATGATGGTGTCGAACGTGATCGAGGGGCGGATGAACGCGTCGCGCGGCGCCAAGGGCTCGATGACCGAGCTGCGCCGCGAACTGGGAGAACTCGGCCAGGCGGCCGACCAGGCGCACGCCGCCGAGTGGCGCGCCCGCAACGCCGAGCACCCGCCGACGGCGCAATGCCTCGACGCCGCCGGGCGGCGATCCCCGCTGCTGTGGTCGCGTCGCCCGGGCGCATCCCGGTTCCTCGATATCCGGGTCGGCGCGGCCACCCTAGACTCGCGGCTGCGGTTCGAAACGCAGCGCAACCGGCGCGCCATGCCCGCCGCGCAGGCCGATCTCGACAACCTCGTCGCGCGGTACCGGACGATCCGCGACGTGCCCGCCACCCTCTCGCTCACCGAGCACGAGGCGGTCGGCATCGCGGGCGATCCCATCGCGGCGCTTGACGTCTCGCGCGCCGTGCTCTGCCAGCTGGCCGCGCTCCACTCGCCCGCCGAGGTGGTGCTGACCGCATTCTGCGGCGCCCGGTCGGCCAACGACTGGGACTGGCTGAAGTGGCTGCCGCACACCTCCTCCGCCCACTCACCGATCACCGGCTCGCACCTGGTCGCCGGGCCCGAGTCCGTGCTGCTGCTCGCCCAGCTTGAGGACCTGGTGCGGGCCCGCCTCGCCGGCGCCCGGGGCGGCGCGGCCAGGGGCCCCGGTGGCGACTCGGGCGGCTCAGGCGGCAGCACCCATGCCCGTGCCGCGTACACCGGGGCCGCCGTGGTCGTCCTCATTGACAGCCGCGTCCCCGGCGACCGCGCCAGGCTCGTCGAGCTCAGCCGGATGGGCCAGCAAGCCGGCGTCTACTGTGTCTGGCTGGCGCAGCGCGCCGAGCACCTGCCCGCCGCCTGCACCGCCTTCGTCGACGTCCGAAGCGACCACAGCGTAAGCGTCGGCGACAGCATCACGTCCACGTCTACCACGGGTATCGCCGCCGACAGCGTCGACGAGGCGACCGCCGCCAGGTTCGCCCGGGCCATGGCACCACTCGTCGACGCCGGCGCGGTGATCGCCGACGACAGCGACCTGCCGCACTCCATCTCCTGGCTTGAGCTGAACGACCCGAGGATCGCCGACGACCCTGGCGCCATCATCGAGCGCTGGCAGGAGTCTACGTCGATTCTCACCGGCCCGGCTGCCCCGCCGGGCGGTTCCCGCCGCCCCGGCACGCTGCGCGCGATCGTGGGGGCCGCGGCGGACGGCCCGCACGCCCTGGACCTGCGGCTGCACGGCCCGCACGCGCTGGTCGGCGGGACCACGGGTTCGGGCAAGAGCGAGCTGCTGCAGACCTGGATTCTGGCGATGGCGGCGGCGCACAGCCCGCAGCGCGTCACGTTCCTGCTGGTGGACTACAAGGGCGGGTCTGCGTTCCGTGAGTGCGTCCACCTGCCGCACACGGTCGGCCTGGTCACCGACCTGAGCCCGCATCTGGTCAGGCGCGCGCTCAGGTCGCTCCGCGCGGAGCTGACCTACCGCGAGCAACTGTTCGCGGCCAAGCACGTCAAGGACCTGCAGGAACTGGAGAAGACCGGCGACCCGGAGGCCCCGCCTTCGCTGGTCATCGTCGTGGATGAGTTCGCGGCGCTGGTTCAAGAGGTGCCCGAGTTCGTGGACGGAGTGGTCAACGTCGCCCAGCGCGGGCGCTCGCTCGGACTGCACCTGGTGCTCGCCACCCAGCGCCCGGCCGGCGTCATCAAGGACAACCTGCGGCGAACACGAACCTCCGGCTGGCGCTGCGGATGGCCGATGAGGCCGACAGCGCGGACGTCCTCGGCTCGCCCGAGGCCGCGCACTTCGATCCGGCGCTGCCCGGCCGCGCGGTATCTAAGACCGGCCCGGGACGGCTTGTCCCGTTCCAGGCCGGCTACGTGGGCGGCGTGACCAATCCGGGCCGGCGCGACCCCGACGTGCAGATCGAGGAGCTGGTCATCGGC
>JASHPR010000087.1 GCA_030038015.1 Streptosporangiaceae bacterium | reverse complement strand
CCCAGCGGGAGGCTAGTGAGCCAACGGCTTTGAGCCGACCAAAAAACGATGCTTCATACCAAGAGACCAACGTCCGTACAAGTCGGACCGAACGTCCCGACTGGAATGGGCGGATCTCGCGCGCAGGCCGCCGGCCGGCCCGGTCACCCAGCGTGACTCGGACTACGAGCATGGTGTGGTGCCGGATCGCCGACTATTCGCTCCCGGCTGGCCCATGCTGGCTGCCGGAGGTGGCGCGCAGACTGGCTATCCGGCGGCGGTCGGCTGCGGCTATCCAGCCGAGCCCCGCTTAGGTCGCTCTGTTGTGGCCGTGGGCCTCGCCGGCTGCCAGTCCTCGGAGTACCTCGATATCGGCGATGTCCTTCTGCCGCCATGGCCGGCCGTGGCGCCGGCCGCTACGAGCGCTGCCCTCGATCGGTCGGCGTTGATGCGCTCAACCCAGAACTCGACGTCGCCGTGCTTGCGCGTTATCCGGCCGATCCTCGCATCCAGCCCCCAGCCTCCGAACAGCCACGCTGAGACACCGGCTGCCTGCGTGACCGCTATGACCTTGCGGATAACACGCAGCTGCGCTTCGGTCGTCTCGTCCACGGTTAGATGCTGCCACCAGACGGCCAGGTTCTTGAGCGCGTCGACTGCGTGATATCTGGGGGACAGACGGGCCGCCAGCTGCCGCCACCGCTGAGAGCATCGGGGAAGTCGCCGGCTCGGCAAGCGACACCCCCTAGAACCCGGTGCCCGGGTCTTCCATCGGCACGGCGGATTCTGCTCAGCGGGGCTCCGCGCGAACCGGGCGGCCGGGCAGGGCGCCGGGGACGATGCCGCCGTCCCTGACCACGAACATGCCGTTGACCAGCACGTGCCGGATGCCGGCCGAGGGGCGGGTGCTGTCGGCGTAGCTGGACCGCTCGCTGATCACGGCCGGGTCGAACACCACGATGTCGGCGTCGCCGCCGGGCCGCAGCCGGCCCTTGCGGCGCATCGCGGGCACCCGGTCCTGCAGCACCCGCGCGGGCAGCAGGCTGCACTTGGCCAGCGCGCCCGCCAGCGTGAGCCGCCCGCCGCCGGCGCGGCCCTCGGTGTCCCGGGTGAGCAGGCGCAGCGCCCTGGCGAACGTCCCCGCCGCCCTCGGGTGCGTGAACGCGCCGGGAGGCAGCGGCCAGGCCAGCGGGTCGGGCTCCGGCCCGGCCCAGGTCAGCGGCATGGCGTCGCTGGCGACGATCGCGCCGGGGAAGGTCAGCGAGCGCATCAGCAGCTCCCGGTCGGCCGGGTCGTTCTCGTTGAGCAGCTCGATGATCACCAGTCCGCCCGGGTCGCCCTGCCGCAGCTCGCGCAGCCGCACCTCGCTGGCGATCCGCTCGCCGGTCGGCGCGAACGTGAGCGACGACGGGGTGAGGCCGCGCTCGCCGAGCCGCTCGGGGGCAAGGAACGCCGCGCCGATGCCGGTCATGCCCGACCCGTACGGGTAGGCCTCGGTGGTGACCCGGGCCCCGGCCGCCTGGGCCCGGCCGACCACGCCGAGCACCCGGTCGATGTGCCGCTGCGACGTGCTGTTCACGTGGCAGTAGTGCATGTGCGCGCCGGTCTCGCCGGCCGCGCGGACGATCTCCTCGGCGCCGTCGGCGCGCGTGGCCGGCACCATCTCGATGAGGTCCCGGGCGTGCGTGAACGTGGGCGCTCCCGCCTCCGCGGCGAGCCCGGCCACCCGCAGGTACTCGGCCGGGTCGCACGCGGGCGCGTAGCCGAGCAGCACGCCGATGCCCAGTGCCCCGTCGGCCAGGTCCGCCGACAGCCGCCGGAGCAGCGCGGTGACCTCGGCGGGCGTGGCCTCCCGCTGCCATTCGCCGCGCGCGATGTTGGCGAGGAACGTGCCCAGCCTGCCGTCCAGCGCGGTGCCGGCGACCGCCTCCATCCTGGCCATGGCCCAGGACGCGGCGAACCCGTAGTTGACCGGCCGGCCCTCGGCCGCGGCGGCGCGGTAGGCGGCGTCCACCGGCGAGACCCCCGCCTCGAGTTCCAGCGCGGTGGTGACGCCGTCCAGGGCCTGCAGCCGCAGCCCGGCGACCGTACTGACGTGGCTGTGCAGGTCGATGAAGCCCGCGGTGACCACCTGGCCCGCGACGTCGTGCTCGGCCCGCCCGGGGCGCAGCCCGGCGCCGACCGCGGCCACCCGGTCGCCGTCGAGCGCGACGTCGGCCACCTCGTCCCGGCCGGATTCCGGGTCGATCACCCGGCCGCCGCGCAGCACCACGTCCCAGTCGCTCACCTGGCGCACCTCACGCCCACAGGGCCAGCAGCTGGGCCGGGCTGATGTTGCCGCCGCTGCAGACGACCGCCACCTTCTGGCCGGCGAACCTCGCCGGGTCCGAGAGCACGGCGGCAAGCGCCGCCGCGCCGGCCGGCTCGACCAGGTTCCGGGTCTTCTCGATCATCGTCCTGGTCGCGCCCTGCAGCGCGTCATCGGAGACCAGGACGAAATCGTCGAGCTTGTCCCACAGGATCTCCTGCGGAAGCCTGAACGACGTCCGTGTGGCCAGTCCCTCGGCGATCGTGCTGTTGTCGCCGGTGAGCAGGGCCCGGGCCTGCCAGGATCGCTGCGCCGCCGGGGCCGCCGCGGACTGCACGCCGATGACCTGGACCGACGGCCGGACCGCCTTGGCCACGACGCACGCGCCCGCCGCCCCGCTGCCGCCGCCGACCGGGACGACGATGATCTCGGTGTCCGGCTGCGCTTCGAGGATCTCCAGGGTGTAGGTGCCGACCCCGGCGATGAGCGCGGGCTCGTTCCCGGAGTGGACGTACCGGTAGCCGTGCTCGGCGGCCAGCTTCTCGCAGTGCTCCCGCGCCTCGTCGAAGTCGCGGCCGTGCAGCACCACCTCGGCGCCGAGCGCGCGCATCGACTCCACTTTCACCGGGTTGGCCTGCTCCGGGGCGCACACGACCGCGCGCACGCCGAACAGGCTGGCCGCGTACGCGACCGACTGGCCGTGGTTGCCGGTCGACGCCGCGATCACCCCGCGCTGCCTTTCGTCGGCGCCGAGCTGCCTCACCAGGTTGACCCCGCCGCGGACCTTGAACGCGCCGACCGGCTGGTGGTTCTCGTGCTTGACCCACACCTGGGTGCCGGCCAGGACGTCCAGCGCCGGATAGCGGTACAGCGGCGTGGGCCCCAGGTACGGGGCGATGCGCCGCCGGGCGGCGAGCACGTCGGCAAGGTCTGGTGCGTCAAAGGCGCTCATGGGCCGTTTCTACCACGGGCGGCCCCAGGCGAGCCGAGCCACGACGGCCATGTCCAGCACGCCGCCCTCGGCGTACGGCGCCACGGCCTCGGTGACCGCCCGGTCGAACGCGGCCGCCAAGCCGGGATCGTAGCCGGGACTGCGGGAGTGGCGGATGATCACCTCGGTCACTGCCTTTACGCCACGGCAGGTCGCGGGGACCGTGCTCGACGATGGCCAGGAACGCGCCTCCGGTCATCACTGGGCGCAGCCGGGCCAGCGTCGGCTTCCACGCCATCCAGTGCAGCGCGGCCCCGGCGGTCACCAGCGCGTAGGGCCCGCCCAGCGGCGCGGTCTCGGCGGCCCCGAGGCCGAGCACGCTGCGGGGCCGGCCGGTGATCAGCCGCTCCAGCACGTCGAACACCTCGGCCGGGTACGGTGGCCGGTGCCGGTACGCCTCGGCGACGCCGGGGTGGGCAAAGGCCGCGGCGAGTTTTTCGCGTTCCGCCGGGTATGCCACGAGCCCACAGTAATTTCGGCCGGCCCGCCCCGGCATGACGGGACCGGCCCGCCGCAGCGGGACAGGAACTGGCGATGGATGACCCGTACGGGCTGAGCCGCTTCGTGGCTGCCCAGGACTCCGGCGGCACGTACGAGCAGGCAGCGGCCGAGCTGCGCCGCGGCCGCAAGGTCAGTCACTGGATGTGGTTCGTCTTCCCGCAGATCGCCGGCCTCGGCCAGAGCCCGACGTCGCGGTGGTTCGCGATCTCCTCGCTGGACGAGGCCCGGGCCTACCTGGCCCATCCCGTGCTCGGCCGGCGGCTGGTCGAGTGCGCCAGGATCGTGGCAGGGACCGGGGGCCGGACCGCGGAGCAGATCTTCGGCGGCCTCGACGCGCAGAAGCTGCGCTCGTCGGCCACGCTGTTCCACCGCGCCGCCCCGGACGAGCAGGTGTTCGCCCAGCTCCTCGACCGGTTCTTCGGCGGCGTCCCCGACCCGGCCACCGACCGGCTGATCGGCGGGGCGGCCGCGCCATGACCGGGCCCGCCCGCCACAGCGGCGACGATGGCCGTGCCCGCGCCTGAGATCACGTTCCAGTTGCTCGACGGCAGGCAGGCCGCCGAGCACGAGGGCGAGCTGCAGGCCCTGCACGCCGAGGTCTACGCCGACCCGCCGTACCTGAAGGAGGGGGACCCCGCCGAGTTCGCCGGCCGGTTCCGGGTGCAGCGCCGCCAGCCCGGCTTCGTCCTGGCCGAGGCGCGCAGCGGCGGCTACCTGGTCGGCTACGCGGCCGGGATGCCGCTGCGGCCGTCCACCTCCTGGTGGCGGGACCTGACCACCACGCTGCCGGACGACGTCACCGCCGAGCACCCTGGGCGCACGTTCGCGCTCGTCGACCTGATGGTGCGGGCGTCCTGGCGGCGGCAGCACATCGGCCGGGCCCTGCACGACCTGATCCTCCGCGGCCGGCCCGAGGAACGGGCGACGCTGGCCGTGCACCCGGCCGCCACCCCGGCGCAGAACGCGCTGCAGAACTGGGGCTGGAGCAAGATCGCCCGAAGGCGCGGCCCCCGTCCCGGGTCGCCGGTATACGACGTGCTCGTGACCCCGCTCTCCTAGCCCCGCGGCCGCATCGTCCGCACATGATCCGGCAGGGCTTGGTGTTCACGGATTCGGCATCGGTGCCTATTCTGAACCCCGGCCTCGATATCTGATGGAGGTCGATCTCCTCATGGCGAGTATCCACCATCGCCACGTCGTACCAGTGTCCCGCCACGCTGACCTGCGCGATCACCGCGAACTCCACCAGGGTGGCAGACGCTAGGATTCGCTGCACCAGCATCGACGAGTTGGGCTGTGAATGCCTCCGGAAGTGACGACGGCCGTCGCCTTTTACGGCGCGAAGAACGGCGCTCTCAAGGACCTGCTGGAAAGCGTGCAGGCGATCTGCGCCGGCAAGCTGGGCGCTGGCTTCCGCCCGTACACGCTTGACCAGGTGCACAGCACCGTCGTCCGGCTGGACGGCGCACTCCACGCGCCGTCCGGGCTCATCGTCAACCCGCATTACCTCGACGTCGCGGGCATCCCCCGGGCAATCGACTACGCGCGGGCACTGCAGATAATCACCAGCCGGCTCACGCCACCGCTGAGCGTCCGCATCGGCGGCTTCACGCCGGGCCGCGCCGCGGCGTTCTCAAGCCGCGGGCAGAGCCCGCACGAGCGTTCCTTCTCCGCCCAGGGCGGCGCCCTGGTGCTGATGGGATGGCCCGTCAGCACGGTGATCAATGGCCTCTCCGATAAGCCGCTGGACGATCTCCGCCGCCGGATGAACGACGCGAATATCCTGCACTGGTACCACAGGTCCTGGGACGACGTGGATAACGACGCCCACCTCGTCGTCGGGCACTATGAGAACTCACCACCTCGTGACGTTGCTGCAGCGGTCGGCGCCGTGCGCGGCTATCTGTCGCGGCGCCCGCTCGAGGCCGAGATCAGCTGCGATCACGTCGCCGTCATAGCATCCGATTCGCCGACGCTCGCCCCCGCCCAGGTGATTGGGCACCTGCCCATGGACGCTGACGCCATAGCCAGGCTGCACCGCTGAGCCCGCGGCCTCGATGCGGTTGCCGCGGTGCCGCTGCGGTGGACGCTGGTACGCTCGCCGGGGTGAGCAGGGTCTCGATCGTGGGTGTTCCGAGCAGCGCCGCCAGCTATGCGGCCGGCCAGGATCTGGCGCCGGCGGCATTGCGCTCGGCCGGCTTGCCCGGGAAGCTCACCGTGGCAGGGCTGGAGGTCCATGACGACGGGGACCTGCCGCATCAGGTATGGAGCCCTGACCGCGATCACCCGCTGGCCCAGAACGTCGACCAGGCGACTGCGTCACTGCGGCAGCTGGCCGGCCGGCTCGAGCCGCTGCTGGCGCGCGGCGACCTTGCTCTCGTGCTCGGCGGCAACTGCACGATCGTGCTCGGGGTGATGGCGGCCCTGCGGCGCCTGGGCGCCGGCGCTCCCGGATTGCTGTACGTCGACCGCCATTACGACATCAACACCCCGGAAAGCACCACGGACGGGGCTCTGGACTGGATGGGGCTAGCGCACGCGCTGGCCCTGCCCGGGTGCGTGGACACCCTCACCGACGCGTTTGGGCCCCGGCCGCTGCTTGAGGCGTACCAGGTTGCATGGCTCGGGGTGGAGCCACGCACGGCTACCGATTGGGAGCGCGAGCAGGCTGACCGGCTCGGCTTGCACGTGACCACCAGCGAGGCACTCGCCGCCGATCCAGCCGGTGCCGCCCGGGCGGCGCTTGCTCATCTCCCGCCTGGTCCGCTCGCCGTTCACCTCGACGTTGACGCCCTCGACTTCATCGATGCCCCGCTGGCGGAGAACACTGACTGCCGCAACACTGGACCTACCCTCGACCAGGCCGCAGAGGCGCTCCGGCAGGCAGCGCGAGATCCGCGGGTGCGAGCGCTGTCGATCGGAGAACTCAACCCGACCCGATGCGCCGGCGATCCTGATGCCCTTCCCCGCTTTGCTGCCAGCATCGCCCGCATCGTCGCCGCCACGATTCACTAGCTTCGTCTGTCACTGAGCCTTTTCCATCCTGGTTATGCTTCGCGGAGCTGCAGTACGTGGATGGCCTTGGCGAGCTGACCGGCGCGCCAGGGGCAGCAGCGGAGTTTGGTGAGGATCTTCCAGGTCTTGAGCTGGGCGTTCGCCCTTTCACCGGGTGCGCGGAGCTTCGCGTGCGCCTTGTTGGCCTGTTTCTGGGAATCCGGTTTGTTCTTCCCCTTGTAAGGGATCTTCGCGTACATGCTCCCCTGGTAGCCCTTGTCGGCGAGGGTGAGCAGCCCGGCGGCCTCCAGTTCGGCCAGGACGCCCCAGATCCATTCGGCCTTCTTGTCGTGGACCGAGCCGGGCAGCGCTCCGGAGACCCAGAGGATGTCGCCTCGGGGCGATGACCTGCAGGTTCATGCCGTGCTTCGTGTGCTTGCCGGAGTAGAAGGGCCGGTCCGCGGCGACCCGGTCGATGGGGATCAGGGTCCCGTCCAGGACGACGTAGGAGCGCCCGGCCCTGGCCGCGTCCCGGACCGCCTTGCGCAGCCTCGGCGCCCGTGCGGCGAGCAGCGCGACCGTCTCCTGCACGTACCGCCAGGCAGTGGCCGTGCCGACCCCGAACCCGGCCGCGAGGCTGGCGAACGTCTCGCCTTTGCGCAGGCAGACCAGGACCAGGAGGGCCCGCTGCCCGGGGTTCAGCTTGCGCCGCAGCGAGCCGATCGAGATCCGGTGGCGGCGGATGATCCCAGCCGCGAAGGTCAGGGTCTGACGCGACAACGGCAGCGACGCACGGCAGAAAAGCACGGGAACCCCTGGTAGTGGTTATGAAGCGAGTTTTGCCCGGCTAGCTCACCTGCCGGGGCTTTCTCATTCCCGGCGGCGACACGCCGCGACGTCACCAGACCGTGACGAACCCGTCCCGGTAAGGATGAGGAAGGGCTCACTGGTCTCTGCCTGCAGCGGGGGCCGGGGTGCTGGGTATGGCGATGCGCCCTGGCCGCCGTCATGCGTCCCGGCGGTCCAGTAGCGTCCAGGCGATGGCGTACACGATGGCGACGAACAGGCACATCACGCCGAAGCCGGGCCAGGGCTGGAGGGTGTGGGCGGAGTGGTGGACGCTGGTGAGCTGGCCCCCGGCCTGGGTCGGCCAGAACTCGGTGACCGGGTTCCGCCACGAGTCCGGCAGCGCCTGGGCGATCCCGGGCAGGACGAACAGGACGGCGATCATGGCGGCGATGGCAGCGGCGGGGTGCCGGAGCAAGGTGCCCG
>JASHPR010000086.1 GCA_030038015.1 Streptosporangiaceae bacterium | reverse complement strand
GTCCCCTGTGCCCGGCACCGCCTGGCCAGCGACGCGGCGGCGGCCTCCGGCTTCGCGGCCGAAGTCGGCTTCCCGCTGGTGGTCAAGCCGCCGGCCGGCGCCGGGGTATGAGGGTGGGATTTCCGCGAGGTGGGGCCGGCCGATCCCGATGAGCGCATCTGACCTGGCCATCGTGGCCGCGCTGATCTTCGCCTGGGGGACCCTGTCGGCCCGGCTGGAGCGGTCCGACGTCACCGCGCCGATCGCGTTCGTCCTCGCGGGAGTCCTGCTGACTCACGGGCCGCTCGCCCCGCTGGGCTTCGCGCCGTCCCATGAAACGGTCAAGGCGCTGGCGGAGTTCACGCTGGTCCTGGTGTTGTTCTCGGACGCCTCCCGGGTCGGCCTGGGGGAGCTGCGCCACGACATGGGTCCCTGCGTGCGGCTGCTCGCGCTCGGACTGCCGCTGACCATCGGCCTGGGCACCGTGCTCGCGCTAGCCCTGTTCTCGGGTATCAACGGCTGGCTGGCCCTGGTCATCGGGGCTGCCCTGGCCCCCACGGACGCCGCGCTGGGCGCGGCCATGATGATCAACCCGGCCGTGCCGGCCAGGATCAGGCGCCTGATCAACGTCGAGAGCGGGCTCAACGACGGGATCGCCACGCCGTTCGTGCTGATCGCCCTGGCCGGGGCGGCGACCGACGAGCACGTCTCCAGCATCGGCCCGGCCGAGGCGGTCGCGGAGCTCGCGCTGGGCGTGCTCATCGGCACGGCGGTGGGCTGCGCGGGCGGTTGGGTAACGAGGACCGCGCGCGGCCGCGGCTGGGGTGACGAGGGCTTCGCGGGCCCGGCCGTGCTGGCGCTGGCGGTGTGCGCCTACGCCTGCTCGCTCGCGCTGCACGGCAACGGGTTCATCGCGGCCTTCGTGGGCGGGCTCGCCTTCGGCGCCGCCAGCGGGCGGAGCGGCCAGCGGCTCATACCGTTCGTCGAGGAGACCGGCGGCCTGGTGTCACTGCTGGTCTGGCTGGCGTTCGGAGCCATCGCCGTCGTTCCCGCGCTGCGCGGCCTGACCTGGCAGACGGCCGTGTACGCGGTGCTCAGCCTGACGGTGATCCGGATGGCGCCGGTGGCCGTGGCGCTGGCCGGGAGCGGACTCGGCCGCTCGGCCGTCGCGTTCATCGGCTGGTTCGGTCCCCGCGGCCTGGCTTCTGTGGTGTTCGCCCTGCTAGCGCTGGAGGACCTGGGCGAGCATGACGCCGGGCCTGCCGTCGAGGTCATCGCCGTCACGATCCTGCTCAGCGTGGTCCTGCACGGCGCGACGGCCGAGCCGCTGGCCCGCCGCTACGGGCCCCGGCTCGTCCCGGCCGGGGGCGCCGCAGTGCCCGAGCTGCCCGAACGCAGGCTCATCCGCCGTGCGTCCCGGCCGGCGCTCTGAGCGGTGATCGCGGGGCCTCAGCCCTGGCCAGCGGAAGGGAGCCGGTCGTCTGAATCCAGCAGCCCCAGCTCGCGGGACCGGGCCACCGCCTGGCTGCGCGACGAGGCGCCCAGCTTCCGGTATAGCGACATCGCCTGCGACCTGACGGTGTGCCGCGAGACGAACAACTCGGCGCCGATCTCCCGGAACGACAGGTGCGTGGCCAGCATCGGCAGGACCCGCAGCTCAGCAGCGGTCAGTGACGGCACCGCGGGCGTACGTGAACGGTGTTCGGCCGGCACCCGGCCCCGCAGCCCCGCTGCCCCGCCGGCCAGGGCGCCCGGGCCGGGCTCGCGCTGGAGGCTGAATTCCCCGGCCAGGCGAGCGGCCTCCTCGACGTCCCCGGCGGCCATGGAGTACTCCAGCGCCTCCTCCGGCATGCCGTTGCCCAGGTACCAGCTCGCGGCGCGGCGGCGCAGCACCGGCAGCAGCCCGGGCTCGGTGCATTCCAGCTCGGCGAGCAGCATGTCCCGGAACAGATGGTGATAGCGGTACCACTGCCCCCGCCGGTCCACCGGCACCAGCAGCAGGTTCGACCGGGCCAGCCCGGCCAGGTCCGCGGCCGCGCCGGGCCGGTCAAGCACCGCCTCGCACAGCGGCCCGGACATCCGCTCCAGCACCGCGGTCCGGGTCAGGAACTCCCGGTTCCGCGCCGAGATCCGGGCCAGGAACTCCGATTCCACGTACTCGCTGACGAACCGGTCATCGCCGCCGAACGAGCCGGCCGCACCCGGCAGCGAGCCGCCCGCCCGGATGGCCAGCGCGGCCAGGTACAGCCCGGCCGGCCAGCCCTCGGTCCGCCGGTGCAGCGCAGCCACCTCGGCCTCACTCAGCACGACTCCCGCATTGCGCAGCAGCGAGGCCGCCTCCTCGCGGGTGAGCGAGAGGTCGGCCGGGCCGATCTCGGTGATCTTGCCCTCGGCGCGCAGCCGCGCGACCCGCAGCGGCAGCTGGTCCCGGCCGGCCAGCACCAGCCGCGAGCCGTCCGGGACGTGATCGGCCAGCACCGACAGCGCGGCCCAGCCCTCGGTGTCGTGCAGCAGGTGCACGTCGTCCAGGACCAGCACCACCGGCGTGGTCATCGACGCGAACGCCGCCCCCAGCCTGGGCACGACCGAGCCGGACACGGAACTGGCCGGTGAGGCCAGCGCGCCGAACACCGGCTCGCCGATCGGCCGGACCGCGTCGAGCGCCTCGGCGATGTAGGTGAACAGCGCCTTCGGTTCGTTGTCTGCTTCGTCGACCGATACCCACGCAAAGGCCTGGCCGTTATCCTCGGCCCACTGCGCCAGCAGCGTCGTCTTGCCGTACCCGGCCGGCGCGACCACCGAGACGATCGGGCTGGCGTCCCGCATCAGCCGTCCGATCAGCGGCGAGCGGCAGACCGTCCCGGGCCGCAGCCAGGGACGGCGCAGCTTGGACGGGACCAGATCGAAGCCCGGACCGTACGCCCCGCAGGACCAGCCGACGCCCTCCAGAAGGTCGATGTCGCCGTCGATGTCGCTCATGCCTCGAAGGCCCCCTTGCGTGACTTGTCGCTACCCAGGCAACATGAGGTTAGTCCTGCGACGGCAGGGCCGAAGGTCCCGGACCGCCGGAACGGCACCTCCAGGGCCGCGGACTGGGGGCGCGCCGCCCGGGCCGGTAGCGTCCACCCATGACGCCGGACCAGCCCGGAACGATCGCCACCGTCGCCGCCAACGAGAGCCTGCACCTGGCCACGTTCGAGCGGGCCTGCCTGGCCGGGGCGCTGCTGCTGTGCAACCTCGCTGCGGCGGGCTAGCGCGCACCACTCGCGGGACGGCAAAAACCACGGGCCGTTCGGAAAAATAAAAATTCTTTCCTTTTATCCGGAACGATCCGTGGTGCGAGCGCCCGGCCCCGCCACATGCTGGGACTCCCCGCCACCGCCGCCGGGAACTTCGGGTCATTGGTCCCGCCGCCAGATGCCCATTGGCGCTAGCCAGTCCCGGGCCGGCCGCCGAGCCTGAGGGGGGTTGGTTGGAGGCAGCCATGAAAGAGATACTTGACGCCATCCTCGATCCCGGCAGCCAGCCCGCGGATTTCGCCGCGCTGCCGCTGCCGCAGTCGTACCGCGCCGTGACGCTGCACCGGGACGAGGAGCACATGTTCGACGGCATCGAGCCGCGCAAGCGGGATCCTCGTAAGTCCCTGCACGTGGAAGAGGTGCCGGTCCCCGAGCTCGGCCTCGGCGAGGCGCTGGTCGCCGTGATGGCCAGCTCGGTCAACTACAACACCGTGTGGAGTTCGATCTTCGCGCCGGCGTCCACCTTCGCGTTCCTGCACCGCTACGGCAGGCTCTCGGCGCTGACCAAGCGGCACGACCTGCCGTACCACGTGGTCGGCTCCGACCTGGCGGGGGTGGTGCTGCGCACCGGCCCCGGGGTGACGGTATGGAAGCCGGGCGAGGAGGTGGTCGCGCACTGCCTGTCCGTCGAGCTGGAAAGCGCCGACGGCCATAACGACACCATGCTCGACCCCGAGCAGCGGATCTGGGGCTACGAGACCAACTTCGGCGGCCTGGCCGAGCTGGCCCTGGTCAAGACCAACCAGCTGATGCCCAAGC
>JASHPR010000085.1 GCA_030038015.1 Streptosporangiaceae bacterium | reverse complement strand
CGGCTGGCTGGCCGCTCCGCGCCGACGCTCACCGGCTGCCCGGCGCGGCGGTTCATGCCCTCGCCCCCCAGGTGTGGCCGGGAGCCGGCAGCGTCGGCCTGCGGCTAATCCGGGAGCACGGGCCCGACACGCTGTGCTGGCGCAGTTCGGCTGCGAACGTCCGCAGCGCGCTGCCCACGAACGCCGCCGTCCCGTCGGGCAGATGGCACGCGCCGCGCCGGGCGACCAGGGCCAGCAGCTGCTCCGCCCAGCCGTATGCCCGGCCGTCCGCCCGGCCGAAGGCGAGCTGCTTGAGGACGCCGGCCAGGGCCGGGAGCCCGTTCAGGCACGGGCCGCACTGGCCGGCGCTCTGGCTGGCCAGGTAGTCGGCGATCCAGGCGGTTTCGGCCAGCCCGCAGGCCGACTCGGGAAGCAGCACGAGAACCCCTGGCCCGAGCGCCGCTCCGGCGGCCCGCAAGGCGGGATCGCTGACCGGGACGTCGAGCGCCTGAGCGTAGGGCAGCCAGCCGCCGAAGTACCCGCCTGCCAGGATCGCCTGGGGCTGCTCCGTCGGCCCGCCCGCCCGGCGGATCAGGTCGCCGATGGGCATGCCGAGGGCGATCTCGTACACGCCCGGCCGCTGAACCGCGCCGCTGACGGTGACCAGGGCAGAGCCCGCGGCACCGCCAAGCTCGCGGAACCACTCCGCGCCGAACCGGGCGATCAGCGCGATGTGCGCCAGGGTCTCCACGTTCTGCACTAGCGTGGGCCGCCCGTGGGCGCCCTTCTGGGACGGCCGCGGCGGCACGAACGTCGGCTTCGGCGAGCCGCCGTTCACGAGGCTGACCAGGGCGGTTTCCTGGCTTGCCACGTAGCCGCGCGGTACCGGCACGATCTGGAGCGGCGCCCGGTCCTGCCCGGCGCGCTCGCGCTCCGCTATGGCCGCCGCAAGCTGCAGGGCCAGGTCGTCCCTGCCCGCGTGCAGGCCGAGGTAGCAGCGGGTCGCCCCGGCCGCCTCGGCAGCCAGCGCGATCCCGTCGAGCACCAGGTGCGGCGCGCGGGCAAGCAGCAGCCGGTCCTTGGCGCTGGCCGGCTCGGACTCGGCCGCGTTCGCGATCAGCACGGTACCCGCCTGGCTGCGCAGCGGGCCCGCGGAACGGCCCGCCGTCGCCACCGAGCGCAGCTTGCGGCCGGCCGGGAAGCCCGCGCCGCCGCGGCCGGTCAGCCCGGCGCGTTCCACCTCGGTGATGAGGTCGCCGCCCGCCGCGCCGCCCTGGTCGCGCAGCGGCGCTGGCCCGTACCGGGCGACGTGGTCGGCCAGCGACAGCGGCCCGCCGGGCGGGATGAGCCTGGGCAGCCCGCTGAGCACCGCCGTCGAGCTCACCGCACCCTCCGGGCGGGTGGCGGGTTTCCCGGGTTGCCCGGGCGGGCGGGGGTGGTCACCGGGTTCTCCCGGCGGGTGCCGGGTTCGCCCGGGAACTGCCGTTGACCAGCCGTTCCGGGGTGCCAGCCCGCCGTGCCCACCCCGGCTGCAGCGGCCCGGCGGTCAGCCAGGCGCCACCGGCGATGAGCGTGAGCACCAGCGCCAGCGCGCCGGCCAGGCGCGCGGCCGCGTGCGACGGCCAGCCGTAGGCCAGGCGCCAGCCGGCCAGCACCGCGATCACCGCGACGCACCCCACGGTCAGCCCGAGCACCCAGCGCACCGGGGTGTCCGTGCCGGTGCCCAGGCCGTGCAGCACGGCGACCGGCCAGCACAGGTAGGCGCCCCAGTGCACCAGCCGCCAGGACCGGTAGCTCATCCTGGTCCGCAGCAGGCTGGTGATGATCAGCGCCAGCATCAGGTCGAAGGCGATCGCGCCCAGGCCGAGCCACAGTGGCCGGTAGGACGAGATGAACGGGATGAACGCGTCCTGCACCGGGATCGAGACGAAACTGTCGGTCACCGTCGTCACGACGTGAATCACCGTGAACACCAGCGCCAGCAGCGAGGTGTTCCGGTGCAGCCCGATCGTGACGAACCGGGGCCAGGCCGGCCGGGTGTACCTGACCGAGGAAAGCAGCCCGAAGGCCATGCTCAGGGTCAGCAGCACGAGCGCGACCAGGCCCGTCGCCCTGGTGAGGTACCACAGCGGCGTCGACGAGGTGACCACGATCGCGCCGGGCGGCAGGCCGCCCGGCACCGCAACAGCCATGGTCGTCATGCGGACGGGCCAGGGTCGCTCGGCCAGCCAGCGGTGGTCTTGACGCTCCCGTCCGCCCGGACCAGCCGGGCGGGCAGGCCGGCTCCCTGCAGCCACGGCAGGGCGGCCTCGCTGCGGATGATCGCCGCGGTGCTCGCCGTGTTGGCGTCCACGCAGCTTCCGGCCGCCACGCTGACCGTCCGCCAGCAGGAAACGGCGGGCAGCCCGGTGGCCGGGTTGACGATGTGATGCATGCGTTCGCCCCCGACGGCCCAGGCGCGCACGGTGGTGCTGGACGTGGCCAGCCCGCCGGAACGGATCTCCACGGTCTGCCCCGGCGCGTCGGGGCCGGCCGCGTGATCGTCGGTGACCCGCACCCGCCAGCCGCCGGCGGGCGGCGGCCCGGCGACGGCGATGTCCCCGCCCAGGCTGACCAGCACACCACAGCCGGTCTTCGCGGCGATCAGCCCCGCGCAGTGGTCCGCCGCCCACGCCTTGGCCGTCGCGCCCAGGTCGAGCTGGGCGCCGTTCGTGAGCTGGGCCAGCCGCCGGCCGCTGTCGAGATGCACGCACCGCCACCCGGGCACGCGGCCGGCGGCCGCGCCGGGCAGCGGCGGCCGCGCCCCCGCGGCCTGGAGCACCGCGAAATCACGGTCGTAACCGATCCCGGCGAGCGCCTGCCCGCACGTCGGATCGACGTCGCCGCCGGTAAGCCGCGCCGCGCGCAGCGCCGCGTCCAGAAGCCGGGCGAACAGCTCGCTCACGCCGGCGACCGCGCCGCCGGACCCGTTCAGCATGGACAGCTCGGAGTCCGCCCGGAACCGGCTGCAGGCCCGGTCAACCGCTGCCAGCTCGGTGTCGGCGATGGCGCGGGCTTCGGCCAGCCGCCGGGGCTCGCTGACCAGCAAGGTCGCCGTGGTGCCGAAAACGCCGAAGGTGTCGCTGCCAACGGCAACGGTGGTCACGACGCTCCCGAGGTCACCTGGCCGCCACCCTGGGCGGCGGCCGGAGGCTGTGCCGGGACCACGATCGTGCCGCCGCCACCGGTGCCGGAGGCCGTCTGACCGCTGCCGGACGCGGGGTGCTGGTTGCTGCCGGTGCCCGGCTGGGCAGCCGCGGCATGATGCCCGAACGCCGCCGCGATCAGCGCGGAGCACACGACGCCCGCCGCCCCGGCCCGCCACGTGTACCTGCTGACCTTGCGCAGGCCATCGTCGCGTGCCGCAGCCGCAAAGCGGAGGTCGTCCCGGCGCATAACGCGATCCTTCCTGCTCGCCACCCCGCCCGGCGCCCAGCCCCCGGAAGCCCGGGGTCCTTAGATACAGCATGCCCGACTAGCCCGTGCAACGGCTGCACGCCAGGTTCAGGTTCACTGAACACTCGCGCTTCCGCCCGGGCCGATCCGCTGCCTGCCTCCGGGGCCGCTCCGCTGCCTGCCGCCCGGGCCGATCCGCTGCCTGCCTCCTGGGCCGATCCGCTGCGTGCCTCCGGGGCCGCTCCGCTGCCTGCCTCCGGGGCCACACCGCTGCCTGCCTCCGGGGCCGCTCCGCTCCCTCCCGCTCCCTCCCGCCGGGACCGCTGCGGTTCCCTTCCCCCCGGGGCGCTCCGTTCCCTGCCGCCAGGGCCGGTCCCTTCCTTTGTACCGCCAGCGCGCCACTCTGGCGCCGGGCCTGCGATGCGGGTGTTGTATTTCCAGACACATACCAGCCTTCCATTTGTTGTCATGAAATCTCCTATTGGTCGCGCCGGTCGGCGAGACTCGGCGGCGCGGCGTCAGCCGGCTGACACGGGAGGTCACCATGAGCGCTAACGGCGACGGGAAGCCAGGCGGATCGGGCGAACCGGTCGGGCCAGCCAGGCCCGGCGGGCCCACCGGGCCCGCCAGGACCGGGCCGAGCAGGCGGGGTCTGCTGAAGGCCGGCCTGGCGGCGGGCGCCGTCGCGGGGACCGGCGCGTGGCGCTCGGCCAGCCCGGCGGCCAACCGTTCCGGAAAATTCCCCACACTCCGGCAGCCCGGATCGCTTCCCTACCCGCAGCTTCCCGCGGGGACCGACACGATCCCGCAGATCCAGCACATTGTCGTGCTGATGATGGAGAACCATTCCTACGACAACAAGCTCGGCATGCTGCGCCGCCGCGGCGCCGACGGGTTCCGGCTGGGGCCGGACGGGCTGCCGCTGGCCGCCAACCCGTACCCGAACGGGGACATCCAGCACGCGTTCCGCATGCCCACGACCTGCCAGCTCACCGGGTACCCCAGCCAGGAGTGGCAGGCCAGCCACATCCAGTTCGACGGCGGCCGCAACGACGGCTTCGTCAAGTCCGCCAGCGGCCCGGTGTCCATGGGCTACTGGGAGCGGGCCGACCAGCCGTTCTACTACTCGATGGCGTCGGTGTTCCCGATCTCGGACCGGTACTTCTGCTCGGTGCTCGGCCAGACCTACCCGAACCGGCGCTACCTGATCTCGGCGACCTCGCTCGGCATGGTCGACGACACCCTCCCGGCGCTGACCGACTACCCGCCGAACGGGACGATCTTCGACAAGGTCGCGGACGCGGGCATCAGCTGGCGGGACTACTACACCGACCTGTCCACAACCGAGCTCTACCCGGAGCTGTACCTGAAGAACCTGGGCACGAACGTGGTGCCGATCGCGGACTTCTTCACCGACGCGGCCGCGGGCACGCTGCCCGGCCTGGCCCTGGTCGAGCCCAACTACGACACCCAGTCCGAGGAGGACCCGCAGAACATCGTGGTCGGCGAGGCGTTCGCCGCCTCGGTGATCAACGCGGTCATGTCCGGCCCCGCCTGGCCCCGCACCCTGCTGATCTGGACGTATGACGAGCACGGCGGCTACTTCGACCACGTGCCGCCGCCCGCGGCGCTGGCCCCGGACGACATCCCGCCGGACGTTCCGGCCGGGGAGTCGGCCTACAACGGCTTCGCCCAGTACGGCTTCCGGGTGCCGATGGCGGTCATCTCGCCGTACGCGCGGCCGTTCTACGTCTCGCACCGGGTCAACGACCACACCAGCATCTGCGCGCTGGTCGAAGCCAAGTGGAACCTGCCGGCGATGACCTACCGCGACGCGAACGCCGGGAACCTGCTGGACATGGTCGACCTGCGGTTCCCCGCGTTCGCCCGCCCGCCGGAGCTGGCCGAGCCGCTGCTGGACACCGACCCGTCGTCGCTGGCCTGCAGCGTTTCCGGACCGGGAACGATCCCGCCGCCCGGCTCGGTCTCCCCGCCACCCTGAACGTATAGGCCCGTGCTCTAGCCCGGTTCGTCGGCGAGCCTGGCGAAGGCGCGCAGGTTCGCCGTGCTCTCGCCGCGCTTGCGCCGCCATGCCCACTCGCGGCGGATCGAGGAGGCAAAGCCGATCATGAGCGCCTGGTCGAAGTTCTCGTCGGAGTAGCTGAGCACGCAGCCGAGCAGCCGGTCGATCTCGTCCGGCGCGACCGCGGCCAGCGGCAGCCGGCCGACCAGGTAGACGTCCCCGGCCCGGTCGAGCGCGAAGTGCACGCCGTACATGCGGCCGCTGCGCTCGAGCAGGAACCGGTAGAACGCGGCGTGGTTCTCGTCCGGCTGGCGGCAGAAGAACGCCTCCACGTGCAGGCTGTGCGGCCCGGCGATGAGCCAGGTCATGGTGGCCAGCTTGTGCTGGCCCTCGAGCCGCACCAGGTAGGCGCCCGGCCGGGGCGACTCGTAGCGCAGCCCCAGGTCGGCCAGGGCAGCCTCGATCGCCTTCGCGGCCGGGCCCGCGCCGTCCTGCCCTGGCCCGGGGCTGGTCAAGCGTCCACCGCCTGTGGTGCCTCGGCCATGGCCTCAGCGTAGAGGTCAAGCAGACGGTCGACGGTCACCCCCCAGCCGAACCGGGACGCGTTCTCCCGGGCGCCCAGCGAGAGCCGTTCCAGCGTCGCGGGCCGCGCGATCAGCCCGGCGACCACCCGGGCGTAGCAGGCCGGGTCGCGGGAGTCGACCAGCACGCCGGAGACCCCGTCGGCGACGGCCGTGCGCAGCCCGCCGGCCGAGGCGGCGACCACCGGCGTGCCGCAGGCCTGGGCCTCGACCGCGACCAGGCCGAACGACTCCGAGCACGACGGCACCATCACCACGGTGGCGGCGCGGTACCAGTCGGCGAGTTCCGGCTGCGGGCAGGGCGGCTCGAGCCGGACGATGCCGGAGAGCCCGAGCGCGGCCGCCAGCTCGGCCAGCCGGTCGGGGCGGGCGCGCCCGGTGCCGCTCGGCCCGCCGACGAACGCGACCCGCAGCCGCCCGGCCAGGCCCGGGTCGTCGCTGATCATCCGGGCCGCCGCGTGCAGCACGACCTCCGGCGCCTTGAGCGGCTGCAGCCGGCCGGCGAACACCAGCACGGCGGCGTCGGCGGGCAGGCCGAGCGCTCGCCTGGCCGCCTCCCTGGAGCCAGGGGTGAACACCTTCAGGTCGACGCCGGGGTTGATGGTCCGCACCCGTGAGGGCAGCGCGCCGTACAGCTCGACGAGCTGCCGGGCCTCGTCGTCGGTGTTTGCCACCAGCCGGTCGGCCGCGGCGACCACCTCGGCCTCGCCGCGGAGCCGGATGCCGGGCTCGGCGGCGTCGCCCGCGGCGAGCGCGGCGTTCTTGACCCGTCCCAGGGTGTGCATGGACTGGACGAACGGCACGCCCCACCGTTCCTTGGCCACGGCAGCGACCTGTCCGGACAGCCAGTAGTGGCCGTGCACCACGTCGTACCAGCCCGGGGCGTACTGGGCCTCGGCGCGCAGCACCTCGAACGTAAAGTGGCACAGCTGGGCGGGCAGGTCGGCCTTGTCCAGCTCCTCGAACGGCCCGGCGACCAGGTGCCGGACCAGGACCCCGGGGGAGAGCTCGACCACCGGGGGCACGTCGCGGGACACGGCCCTGGTGAAGATGTCGACCTCCACGCCCCGTCCGGCCAGGCGCTTCGCCACCTCGACGACGTAGACGTTCAGGCCGCCCGCGTCACCGGTGCCTGGCTGCTCCAGAGGGGACGTGTGGACGCTGACGGTCGCGATCCGCCGGGGGTAGCGTCGCGGCACGGGCATACACCTCCGAGAAGTGGTCAACCCGAGGCCAGGGCTTCCTGTTCCCGCCTGCCCCTGCTGTTGTGGTGCGCCCCGCTGATCCCGACTGTCCGGGTCTCGGCTGATTATCCCAGTCCCCGTCCGTCCTGCCCGTGCTGCCCGGACGCGGCCCGCCTGGCCCGCGGCCCGCCCGAACAGGGTGGTGGACTCCACGCTGTTCCAAGAAGACCAGCATGGAGTCCACCACCTCATTCACCCGGGAAGGTCGCCGCGGCATAGCTCCCTGATCCGGGCCAGCGCCGTCCCCGGCGGCTGGCTGCCCCGGCGGCTTCGTCAGCCGCGCCGCAGCAACTAGGCTCTCGTTCATGGCGACACTGGTGCTGATCCGGCACGGCGAGAGCGTCTGGAACTCCGAGGGCCTGTTCACCGGCTGGGTGGACGTCGGCCTGTCACCGAAAGGCGTCGACGAGGCGGTGAACAGCGGCAGGCAGCTCGAGGAGGCGGGCCTGCGCCCGGACATCGTGCACACCTCGGTTCTCACGCGCGCCATCCAGACCGCCCACCTCGCCCTGGAAGCCGCGGACCTGCTCTGGCTGCCCGTCCGGCGGTCATGGCGGCTGAACGAGCGGCACTACGGGGCGCTCCAGGGCAAGAACAAGGCGCAGACCCGGCAGCAGTTCGGCGACGAGCAGTTCATGCTGTGGCGCCGGTCCTATGACGTCCCCCCGCCGCCCATCGCGGATGACGACCCGTACTCGCAGGCCGCCGATCCCAGGTATGCGGTGCTCCCGGCCGAGCTGCGGCCGAAGTCCGAGTGCCTCAAGGACGTCGTCGGGCGCATGCTGCCCTTCTGGTACGACGCGATCGTCCCCGACCTGGCCTCGGGCAAGACCGTCCTGGTGGTGGCGCACGGGAACTCGATCCGCGCCCTGGTCAAGCACCTGGACGACATCGGGGACGCGGAGATCTCCGGCCTGGACATCCCTACCGGCATGCCGCTGGTCTACGAGATGGACCCCGGGTTCCGCCCGGTGGTCCGTGGCGGGCGCTACCTCGATCCGGAAGCTGCCGCCGCGGGTGCCCAGGCGGTCAAGAACCAGGGCCGGTGAGCCTGCGGAACCAGCGGCGTTTGCGGAGTGCAGGGCCCCCTGGTTCCCTGGCGCATGTCCTCGCGCGGGGATCGGCATGGCCGCCCGCCGTCGGGCAGGTGAACTTCTGTCGAATTACCGCTCGTCCGGGAACTCTGGCCGGTGCGCTGCGCGGGCGAGCGCCCTACCATCAAAGCGTGGGTATGGGGGTGAATACGGCCTGGGCAGGTGTGCCCCGTGACAAAACGGCACGAGACTGTCCTGGCCGCAGGCGCCGTACCCTAGCCTGGCTTACGTTGGACCGCCCAGCGGCGGGAGCCGCCCGCGCATGAGGATCCGGGTGCCTTTGAAAGCCCAGGTAGAACCCGCTGCGCTGGCGGAGGCCGAACGGCTTCCGCCCGGCGTCGCTTCCGTGCTGTCTGTCTTGTCCTCCTCCGCCGTCGTGCTCGACAGCGAGGACCGGGTGCTCCAGGCCAGCTCGGCGGCGCGATCGTTCGGGCTGGTCCGCGGTGACGAGCTGATGGTCAATGAACTGCTGGCCCTGGCACGCCAGGTCCGGAGGGACGGCGAGATCCGCGAAGGCGAGCTTGACGTGTCGACGAGCGAGGTGAACCGGAGCGTCACCAGCCTCGCGGTGCGTGCCGCCCCGCTGGACCCCGCCGTCGGCGGCAGCGGCCTGATCCTGCTGCTGGTCGAGGACCAGACCGAGAGCCGCAGGGTGGAAGAGGTCCGCAGGGACTTCGTCGCGAACACAAGCCACGAGCTCAAGACCCCCGTCGGCGCGCTCGCGCTGCTGGCCGAGACGGTCGAGGACGCGGCCGACGACCCGGAGGCGGTTCGCCGCTTCGCCGGGCGGATGCGGCAGGAGGCTGCCCGGCTCACCAACCTGGTCCAGGACATGATCACGCTGTCCCGGATCCAGGCGGCCGAGCCGATCCCCGACCCGCTCCCGGTCAAGCTGGACGCGGTCGTGGCCGAGGCACTGGACCGGTGCCGGATGAAGGCCAGCGCCCGTGGCATCGACCTCGTGGCGACCGGGACCCACGGCCTGACGGTCCTGGGTGACGAGGACCTGCTGGTCACGGCGTTGCGCAATCTCCTGGAGAACGCCGTCGCCTACAGCCCGGACAAGACGCGGGTAGACGTCTCGACCAGGCTGTCAAGCCACGACGCGGTCGAGATCAGCGTGGCCGACCAGGGCATCGGGATACCCGAGCGGGACCTGGAACGGATTTTCGAGCGGTTCTACCGCGTGGACCCCGCGCGGTCGCGTGCCACCGGCGGCACTGGCCTCGGCCTGGCCATCGTCAAGCACGTCACAGCCGCCCATGGAGGAAAGGTGACAGTGGTGAGCACCGAGGGGGCGGGCTCGACCTTCACCCTCAGGCTTCCGCTCCGACCCAATGCCGTCAGCCTGAGGGGCGGCACCGTACCGGCGATGGCGCGATCCGCCAGGAGGCAGTGAAGTGACACGGGTGCTCGTGGTCGAGGACGAGGAGTCGTTCAGCGACGCGATCTCTTACATGCTGCGCAAGGAAGGCTTCGAGGTAGCGGTCTGCCCGACAGGGCCTGATGCGCTGGAGACCTTCGACCGCAGCGGGGCCGACCTGGTGCTGCTCGACCTTATGCTGCCCGGCCTGCCGGGCAGCGAGGTGTGCCGGACGCTGCGCGAGCGTTCCAACGTCCCCGTGATCATGCTGACCGCCAAGGACAGCGAGATCGACAAGGTTGTCGGGCTGGAACTGGGCGCGGATGACTACGTCACCAAGCCGTTCTCCTCCCGGGAACTGGTCGCCCGGATGCGCGCGGTGCTGCGGCGCCGGGGCGACTCGGACGAGCCTGCCTCCTCGATCATGGAGTCGGGGCCGGTGCGGATGGACGTCGACCGCCACGTCGTCACCGTCCGCAATAACCAGGTGCAGCTGCCGCTCAAGGAGTTCGAGCTCCTCGAGGTGCTGCTCCGGAACGCCGGGCGGGTGCTGACCAGGATGCAGCTCATCGACCGGGTCTGGGGCGCTGACTACGTCGGGGACACCAAGACGCTCGACGTCCACGTCAAGCGGCTGCGCGCCAAGGTCGAGGCCGACCCGTCCAACCCCACGCACATCCTCACGGTGCGGGGGCTCGGTTACAAGTTCGAGCCCACGCCCTGACCCGGCCGCCTGAGCGCGCTGAGTGACAGCACGGCGCTGCACGTCACGGCTCGGCCCTGCGGATTTTCGGAACCCCGGCCAGCTGGCCGGGCATCGCCGCAGCCAGCCGCCCCGGGCCGGGTCCGTCCGCCGACCGCCGGCCCGGCCGCTGACGCCGGCGCGCCTGGTGGCGGTACTGTGACAGGGGCAACCTGAGTGTTTATGGTCACAATTGCACAAGCTGTTTTCTGGAGCGGGGGCGGGTTTACCGGTGCCTGGCCTCAGGGGCCGTGCGGGCCTTTGGGGCGACTTCCCCGGCTGACGGGGAGCCAATGCATCGGCGGGGGTGTGATGACTGACGGGGCGCGAGAATGACCGGCCGGGCAGCCGACTTTCAGGACGCCAACCTGCAGGAGATGATGGACAGGGCGGTCGACCAGTGCCCGATCGGCGTGGCGCTCCTCAGCCCGCAAATGCGGCAGCTGAGGCTGAACCGCGCGATGTGCCGCACTCTGGGCCTGCGGAGCGAGACGGAGGGCCTGGGGCTGCGGCTGACGGACATCCTGTCCACACCGGAAACCGAATCGTGCGTGGCCCGTGCGCGGCTGGTGGCGCGCTCCGGGGAACCGGGCGTGTGGCATGGGGTCTTCCGGCTGCCGGGCCAGCGGCGGGACCATGCGGTCGACGTCTTTCTCTCGCCGGTGAAGGACCCTGCGGGCCGGGTATGCGGCGTGCTGGTCGTCGGCTTTGACGTGACCGAGCAACAGCTGGCCAGGCAGCGGCTGGCGCTGGTCAACGAGGCGACCACCCGGATTGGCAGCACCCTCGACGTGACCAGGACGGCCGAGGAACTGGTGGAGGTCGCGGTACCCCGGCTCGCGGATCTCGCCATGATCGATCTGCTGGATTCCGTGGCCCGGGGAGACGAGCCGGCCACGGGCCGGCCTGAAGGCGCGATCCCGCTCCAGCGGCTCGCCTGCGGCTCTGTCGTGGATGGCATCCCCGAGGCTGTGGCCCGGCCCGGGCAGGTCGACGTCTACCCGGAGCACTCGCCGGTGGCCGAGTGCCTGGCGAGCGGCAGGCCGGTCAGTTACTCGGGGGAAGGCCGCGACGTTGCCGAGTGGGCCAGGGCCGATGCCGCACGGGCCGCCAGGATCGTCCGGCACGGGATCAAATCCATGATGCTGGTCCCGCTGCGCGCCCGCGGCGCCACGCTCGGGGTCGCGGTCTTCGTCCGGCACCAGCGCCTCGAGCCCTTCGCCGCCGACGACGTCCTTCTTGCCGAAGAGATCGTCGCCCGGGCGGCGGTCTGCATCGACAACGCCCGCCGCTACACCCGCGAGCACGCTACGGCGCTGGCTCTGCAGCGCAGCCTGCTGCAGCAGCGTCAGCCCGTGCAATCCGCGGTCGAGGTGGCGACCCGCTACCTCCCCACACAGTCCGGCGTCGCCGTCGGCGGCGACTGGTTCGACGTGATCCGGCTGTCCGGCAGCCGGGTCGGCCTGGTCGTCGGCGACGTGGCCGGGCATGGCATCCACGCGGCCGCCACCATGGGCCGGCTGCGCACCGCCGTCCAGACCCTCGCGGACGTTGACCTGGAACCGGAGGAGCTGCTCACCAGGCTCGATGACGTGGTCGCGCGGCTCGCCTCCGAGCAGGAGCTTTCCGCCGGCGCCGTTGACCTCAGTGCCACGTGCCTGTACGCGGTGTATGACCCGGTATCGCGCTGCTGCACCCTCGCCAGGGCCGGGCATCCGCTGCCCGCCGTCGTGAAGCCCGGCGGAGCCGCCGAATATCTCGACCTCCCTGCCGGCCCCCCGCTGGGCCTGGGCGGGCTGCCGTTCGAAGAGGTGGAGGTGGAGCTGCCCGAGGGGAGCCTGCTCGTTCTGTACACCGACGGGCTGATCGAATCACGCCAGCGGGACATCGACGCCGGGCAGGACGCGATGCGAAAGGCCCTGAGCGAGGTTCACCTCCGTCCGTGCGGCCCCTCGCTGGACACCGTGTGCGACAGCCTGGTCGATGCGCTGCTGCCCGAGCAGGCCGGCGATGACGCTGCCCTGCTCCTCGCCCGCACGCACGCCCTGCCCGCGAACCGGATCGCCACCTGGAACCTGCCCGCCGACCCGGCCGTCGTCGCCGACGCTCGCGCCCGTGCCGCCCGCCAGCTGGCGGCCTGGGGCCTGGAAGAGATCACCTTCACGACCGAGCTGCTGGTTAGCGAGCTTGTCACCAACGCCATCCGGCACGCCCACGAGCCCATCCAGCTCCGGATAATCCTGGACGGCATGCTGACCTGCGAGGTCTCTGACGGCAGCAGCTCGGCCCCGCAACTGCGCCGTGCCGACCGCTACGACGAGGACGGCCGCGGCCTGATGCTGGTCGCCCAGCTTGCCGAGCGCTGGGGCACTCGCCACACCGCCACGGGCAAGATCATTTGGGCGCAGCAGCCGCTGCCGCACTGACCGCAGCCCGTGGCTGCCCCTGCCCGTCGGCTGGCCTTGCCCGCGGCTGCGCCTGCCGGCCGGCCGGCCGTGTCCGCGGCTGACCCTGCCCGCCGGCCGCCCGTGTCCGCGGCTGGTCCTGCCCGCGGCTGGCCCTATCCTCCGTGCGGCGCCTTACGGCGAGGCACTGGGCGAAGGGCTTGCGCTGGCCGCCGGCTTCGCGCCCTTGTGCTTGGTGGTCTTCGCCACGGTGGCCGTGGGGCTCGGCGCCGGCGAGAACGTCGCGTAGTACTGAGCCCGAGGCATCACTGGGGCTACCACGCTGACGCTTGCCGCGTTCTGGAATGTCAGCACCAGCCGGACGGTGGAGCCGCCGACGAGCGGGCGGGTCAGGCTGTCGAGTGTGACCTTGGGCACCGGGCCGGTGAGCAAGACTGCCTGCTGGCTGCCCAGCTGCACGCTGCCGCCCGGCAGCGTGACCGACTTAGCGGTGCCCGGCGCTGAGATGCTGAGCAGCTTGTCCGGTGATCCGTTGTTGACGAGGGCGAGGAACAAGCCGGCCGTCTGGCCGACGCGCAGGTTCGAGCCGAGCGGTGCACCGAGTACGAAGACGTCGCTGATGGCGATGTTGTCGTGCACGATGTCGGTGCCGTCGGTCGGCTGGTGCCACTCCTGCGTCGGGGCGTTATTCCCGGCCTCGCATCCAGCGAGTGCGGGGATCAGCGCGGCAATCGCCAGGACCATCAGGCGGCGCCCACCGATCCTGTGGATGCTCCGGATCACTGCGTGCTCTCCTCGTCTTCGTCAAGTGAGGCACTGGGACTCGGAAAGCGTAGCCGCCGCTCAGGTCAGGGCCTTCGCCGGCCCACATCTGCGCCCTGGCGGGCGGCCAGTGCGGCAGTTAGCTGGCGTTCCCGGGATGCCAGCGCGCGCGCCCGCGGCCTCAGCGTCCGGCGGGCTTGATCGTGGCGATCTCCTGCAGCCCGGCCTTCAGCTGGTGCTGAGGGAGCTCGCGTATGACCGAGGCGACGGTGCCGTCCGCGCGGACGAGGATCGCCGTCACGCCCTTCTGCCCGTACATCGGGCCGAGGATGTTGCCGGTGTCATTCGCGACTCGCGTGCCGGTCTGGCCGGATTCGGCAGCAAGACTGGCAAGCTGCCCCACGTCAGCGGGTGTTCCGACGAGATAAACGAGCACGTGCGCCTGGGCCGCCTGGGCATTCAGCTGCCGGAGCGTGGATGCGCACTTGCAGTCTGGCGGGACCAGGGCCAGCACCGACGGCATGGCCGCGGTGACCTCGCGCAGTTGGACGCTCTTGCCGCCGATGACGACCGCAGCGGCGGGCAGCGGCCCGCCGATCTTCCCTGCTGCCGGCTCGGCCGCGGAGGCGCGCTTCGCCGGATTGTGCAGCCCGGTGGCGGTAGCACGCGGCGGCAGCTGCGGCATGCCCGTCTGGTCGGCAGCGAACATGATCAGCAGGGTGCTGGTGAGCAGCGCCAGCATCAGGCAGCCCGCCAGCAGCGGCAGCGCCATGCCGTCCTTGGTCATCGGGCCGTACAGGCGGCTGGCGCGCTGCCGCCGTCGCTGTGCACGCAGTTCACGCTGGTAGGCCTGCACTTCACGATCGAGTTCCCGAGCATCGTCGGGGATCTCGATGTCAATCGGTGGGAGGCCGAAGTCGTCCCGATCCGGGTCTCCGCCAGCGTTCACCCGCACCCTCCGGTATGACCGCACTTCCTTTCAGTATGAGGCCCAGCCTGGGTCCGTGAACCGCCCGGCCGGGTGTTATTGGAAGACCGGCTTGGCGGCCCTGGTCATGGGCTGGCGCGCCACGACCGGAGGCTGCCTCAGGCCAGCAGGCGCCGCAGCCGGGGATCAGATTGCTTCGGACAACCCTCGCCGGGAGGGCAGCCCAGCCCATGAGCATGGGCTCGCGGGCGGCAGGGCCAGGCCCTGACCACGGGGTCCGCGGGCGGCGCCCACCGCGGGTCCCGGCCCAGCCACGCTCCGCGGGCGGCAGGGCCAGTGCCGGTCCGGTCTCAGGCACGCGGCCGCGGGCGGCAGGGCCAGTGCCGGTCCGGTCTCAGGCACGCCGCGGGCAGCACCACCCTCGAACTTGCCTCAGGCATGTTCCCATGGGCGGCAAGGCGAGCCCGGAACCCGCCTCAGCCAGGGTTCCACGGGCGGCAGGGCCAGCCCGGGCCCACCTCAGCCGGCGCTCGCCGGGTGCGGTCGGGCCTTCCCAGGCCACGCCTCAGGGTGCCCAGCCAGCGCCGGGCCACGGCCGCCCAGGACCGGCCACGCCGTCCCAGGAAGCGGCTTGCCACAAGGAGATCAGGCGCTCCACACTGCGACTCGCCGGGGCGGCCGGCCCGTGAGCAATTTGCGGGTCTGGAAATGCGCCATTGACCTGCGAGTTTGCTGTCAAGGACGGCTAATCGCCCCTGTTCGACGTGGTAACATAGCTTCAGCGGAAGGGGTACGTCCACATGTCTTTCAAGGTCGGTGACACAGTCGTCTACCCCCACCATGGGGCTGCTCGGATCGAAGAGATCGAGACCCGGTCTATCAAGGGCGAGGATAAAACTTACCTCGTGCTCAAGGTTGACAAGGGTGACCTGACTGTGCGTGTTCCCGCAGACAACGCCGAGCTTGTTGGCGTCAGGGACGTGGTCGGGCAGGAGGGGCTTGAGCGGGTGTTCGAGGTGCTGCGCGCCCCGTACACCGAGGAGCCGACCAACTGGTCTCGGCGGTACAAGGCCAACCTGGAGAAACTTGCTTCCGGCGACGTCAACAAGGTGGCTGAGGTTGTCAGGGACCTGTGGCGCCGGGACCGGGAGCGCGGTCTGTCTGCCGGGGAGAAGCGCATGCTCGCGAAGGCCCGCCAGATCCTCGTGAGCGAGCTCGCCCTGGCTGAAAAGACGAACGAAGACAAGGCCGAGGCGCTGCTCGACGAGATCCTCGCGTCCTGATCTTCGGCCTCCCGCCGAGCTGGAGAGCGCCGGTGCACCCAGCGCCACGGTCGGATGAGCCTGGCTGCGTAGCTCGCGTGCAATTTTCCGGATCCTGATGCCAGCCGCATTGCCGCAGGTAGGTGTGGGGACTGACGTCCACCCATTCGGTGACGGCAGGCCGCTGTATCTGGCTGGGCTGCTCTGGCCAGGCGAGCAGGGCCTGGCCGGCCATTCTGACGGCGACGTCGCCGCGCACGCGATCTGCGACGCCCTGCTCGCTGCCGCCGGGCTTGGCGACCTCGGAGCCCATTTCGGCACGGCCCGTCCACGCTGGGCAGGCGCACGAGGCACCGTGCTGCTCGGCGAGACCGCACGGCTGCTGGAAGCGGCAGGCTTCGAGGTTGGGAACGTGTCGGTGCAGGTCATCGGCAATCGCCCCCGGATCGCCGGGCGCCGGGACGAAGCGCAGCGAGCCCTGTCCGACGCGCTCGGCGGGGCGACCGTCAGTGTGTCGGGGACCACGACAGACGGGCTCGGGCTCACCGGCCGCGGCGAGGGTATCGCCGCCATCGCGACCGCGCTGGTTGTGCGGCGGTAGAGCGTCGGTGAGGTAACCGGAACGTGCCGCTCCGGTGTCCCTGGGTGCTCTCAGGATCGATCCGGGCAATCCCGGCATAAATGTTTATGACGGGATTAGCGGGGAGCCCTGTCAGCCGTATTCACTGCCACGATTCCCGCTGCTCGGCCGGCGCCCCAGACGGCGGCCGGGCAGCGCCGACCTGTAGCGCCGGCCGGCTGCCAGCGGTTGACCCGGACAGCCGACCTCAGCGGTCTGATGCCTATTGATCCTGTTTGATCCTGGTCGGGTGCCAGGAGCGGTTGCTGCCGATCGCGGGCCAGGAGTGGGCGGGTAGTCGTGGGTGCGATCGCCCCTGGCGCAGCCCTCCCACCGACGTGATCGTTTGCGCTCGCGGCCAGCGTCACGCGCTGGTGTGATCAGCTTGAGGCCGAGGAGCGTTCAGCCCTCCGGCGGGACCGGCGAACTCCGTACCCGCTCGAACTGCGGGGGCGCCGCTGGCGTGGGCTCGGCTTCGGGACCGGGGGCGGCGGCCCCGCTCGCTGACGTGGCTTCGGGATCGGGCAGGGTCTCGCGCGCTGAGATGGCGTCGCACTCCGCTGGCTCTGGGCTGGCCGGTGGCCCGGGGCCGGCATCTGTTCCCATCCCGGGGCCGGCCCCGGGATGGGAACCGGCCCCGGGCAGATGACGGGCATCTGACGCCAGGACGGGCCCTGACGTCCGGCTGTCCTCTGAAACGGGTCCAGCTTCCGGCATCTCTGCGTTGCTGGGTGCAGAGTCGTCTTCGCGCATCGCCCGGTTGTCCGGGACGGGGCCGTCTTCCGGGACCGGGCCAGTTTCCGGTACCGGGGCCGCTTCGGGTACCGGGGCCGCTTCGGGTACCCGGGCCGCTTCCGGTACCGGGGCCGCTTCCGGTACCGGGGCCGCTTCCGGCACGGGTGCCGTTTCCGGCACGGGTGCCGTTTCCGGCACGGAGGCGCCTTCCGGCTCCTGCCTGGCCTCGGCCGTGGAACCCCGTATGGGGCCGGGCGCGGGCCGGTTCTTGGGCGCCGGGCCGGGCGTGGCTCCGGGCGCCGGAAGGGCCTCAGGGGCGCGCCTGGCTTCGGGCACGGCTCCCGCCCGGGCACGGCGTCCGGAACCGCCCGCCGTGCCCGCCCCGGTGTCGATGGGGGGAGATGGCGTCGGCGCAGGGCTGAACGCGGGCCCCGGATCGCCGCCGTGGCCAGCCGCAGGCTGCTGCTCCCGGCGGGGAGGGCCCCATGAGGCTCTGAGCAGGGCGTCCGCGTGACCCTCGTCACTGGCCGGATCATCCAGGGCAGGGTCCGTGTCGACGGCCAGATCCAGCGCTGCGTCGGCCGCCGGGCCGTTCTCCCGCGCCGCGCGCTTGGCAGCGGGCACGCCCGCAGAATTCGTCGGGCCGAGCAGCTCGTCGATGCTGTGATACACCTCGACGTGGCCGGATGGCTGCACGAAGGTTCTCTGGGGGGCGGCGGCCACCGCTGCCCGGCGGAGCCGGGCCTGCCGCAGCATGGCCAGCAGCAGCCCGAAGCCGATCAGGACGAGTGCCCACGGGATGATCGCCGCCGCGGCCGCGGCGGGCTTGTGCGGCAGCTTGGTGCCCGTCGCGTGCAGGGTGTCGGCGCCCGCAGCCGCGGCCAGCAGGACCAGCATGGTCAGCCAGGCGTAGCAGCGGGAGGGAAGGCCAGCCCCGCGTAGCGACAGCACGGCAGCGCACGCCACCACGAGCATCGCATCGAAGATCAGCGGATAGATCCTCGCGAACTGCCTCGAGACCCCTGCGGACAGCGCGACGGCGTGGATTCCCGTATACGACAGCACGAACGCCGCCGCCATGAGCAGCAACACGCCGATCACCACGGCGGCAAGCCCAAGCAGCCGCAGTCCGCGGTGGGTGTCGGTCGGCTGCGAGATGCTCGCCCCCGGCTGGTTGCTCATCGAGCCTGTCGTCCTTCCTTGCACGATGCCAGGTCACGCCGCGGGCTTATAGTCAGAAAACGAGGGCCAGACCCGCGCCGCCGCCAAGGCGCCTTACGTCTATCGGCGTTCCGCCGGAATACGAAGCGCCAATGGCGGGGGGCAGTCGGCTCCGCTGAGCCTCGCAGTTTCGGCGTCAAGGAGACGATATGCCGTACTACCGGGTTGCAGGGGAGATTCCGAGAAAGCGCCACGTGCGCTTCCGGCGCCCCGACGGCGGCCTCTATGCCGAGGAGTTGATGGGCGAGGAAGGGTTCGTGTCTGATTCCTCGCTGCTTTACCATGTTCATCCGCCGACGGCCATTGTGAAGAGCGAGGGGATCGGGGACGCCGCCGATGGGGGGGCGGCTCCGAATCACCCGCTGCTGCCACGGCATTTCCGCACCCAGGACCTGCCAGCCGGCGGTGACATGGTCCTCGGCCGGCAACTGCTGCTCGCCAACGACGACGTCCGGATCTCATTCGCTGCCGCCGATGCCCCGTCCGAGCTCTACCGGAATTCAACCGGTGACGAGGTCATTTTCCTGCGTAACGGCTCGGCGCGATTCGAGTCCGTCTACGGCTCGATCGACGCCGGTGCCGGCGATTACATCGTGGTTCCGAGAGGGACAATTCACCGCTGGATTCCTGAAAGCGGCCAGCCCGTGGACGCGCTGGTCATCGAGGCACGCGGGCACATCAGGCCGCCGCGGCGGTACCTGTCAGCGAGCGGCCAGTTCCTCGAGCATTCCCCCTACTGTGAGCGGGACCTTCGCGGCCCGGACGGCCCCCTGCTCGCCGAGGGCGAGGATGTGGCGGTCATCGTGCGCAACCGGGGCGGGCTTACCCGGCTGAGCTACGCGTTCCATCCATTCGATGTGGTGGGCTGGGACGGCTGCCTCTACCCGTACGCGTTCAACATCGCTGACTTCGAGCCGATCGTGAAGCGGACGCACGCGCCGCCCCCCGTGCACCAGACCTTCGAGGGCCCCAACTTCGTCATCTGCTCGTTCTGCCCGCGGCCGCTCGACTTCGACCCGGAAGCCGTGCCCATCCCGTACAACCACCACAACGTGGACTCCGACGAGATGATGTTCTACGTCGCTGGCGACTACACAGCGCGAAAGGGCTCGGGCGTCGGCATCGGGTCGATCACCCTTCATCCGTCAGGGTTCACGCACGGGCCGCAGCCCGGGGCGGTCGAGGCCGCGATCCGCGCCCTGGACGAGGGGCGAGCCACCACCGACGAGACGGCGGTGATGATCGATACGTTCCGGCCGCTGCTCCTCGGCCCGGCCGGCCTCCGGGCCGAGGATCCGGAATACGCGTGGACCTGGGCCAGGGCCGCCCGAAGCTGACCAGCAACCCCGTCCACCGGAACTGTGGTCGCTTACGGCTGCCATAACAGCCCAAAGTGACCACAAAGCCCGTTCCTCAGGCGGGCGGGGCGATCCAGGCTGAGACGTGGCCAGAGCTTGCCAACGTGAACGGCTGGCCTTCCCACCCGGCCCAGCAGCTCGAGGCCGGCGAGCTGCGCCATCAGGCCGAGTCCGCTTGGCCACGCGTAGCGGACTTCGACCGGGCAGGCAGCACCGAGCCGCCTGAGGCGTAACGGGCCAGGAAGTCGACGACCGGGGTCACCTGCCCGGCTCCTCCCGGGTACCAGGTGTCGTACACCTCGGCGATGCGCTCACCGCACTCGACGGATCGGAGGTGGCGGCCCTGCCGGCCCGCTGCCCCATCGAGCCAGCTGCCAGCACCGGCCCGGTGCGCGCATCTCAATTAGGAACCCGGGGTGGCGAGCAGCCGGGGTGGCCGGAGCATAGGAACCCGGCTGGCAGCCGAGGTGGCCGGAGCACAGGAACCCGGGGTGGCTAGCAGCCGGGGTGGCCGGTAGCCGGGGCGGTCGGCCCGCGGGGCTCCCGGGACTGGCCTGGGTCGGGCGCCGCGGGTCAGTCGTCCACGGCCTCGATGAACATCCTCGAGCCGGGCGGCGCGATCTCCTGGTAGTCGTTGGAGGTCGCCTGCGCTTCGGGGGATCCGAAGGCGGCCTGCAGCGCCGCCTGGTCGGCGAAGTACAGCTCGGCGACCCGGTAGTACGTCTGCTCGCCGCCGTCGACCGCCGAGACGATCCGCCCGGTCTCGGCCCGCTGCAGGCCCGGTATCGCGTTCACGAGCGGCATGTGGGTGCCAAGGTAGTGCCGGTCAAAGGCCTCAGGATCGCTCGGCTGGGTGTACAGCACGACGAGTTTGACTGTCACGCCCGGGACACTACCCGTGCGGGCGCGGCCCGGCCAGGTAAATGGGCGGGCCACGCGGGCCGGCGCGTCAGCCGTGGGCGGGCCCCGCCAGCCGCCCGGCCGGCGGCACGGGCCGCGTGCTGCCAGCAACGTCCCGTAGCCTGGGCAGCATGACATTGCGCCTGCACGACACGGCCGCCCGCGCGGTGCGCGAGTTCACCCCCCTCACGCCGGGGAAGGCCTCGCTGTACCTGTGTGGCGCCACCGTGCAGGCCCCGCCGCACATCGGCCACATCAGGTCCGGCGTGAACTTCGACATCCTGGTCCGGTGGCTGGCCGCGAGCGGGTACCAGGTGACGTTCTGCCGGAACGTGACCGACATCGACGACAAGATCCTGCTGGCCGCGGCCAGCGAGGGCGTGCCCTGGTGGGCGGTTGCCGAGCGCAACCAGCGCGCGTTCACCCGCGCCTACGACGCGCTTGGCTGCCTGCCGCCGGACGTCGAGCCAAGGGCGACCGGGCACGTGCCGGAGATGATCGTGCTGATGCGCCGGCTGATCGAGAACGGCCACGCCTACGCGGCGGGCGGGGATGTCTACTTCGACGTCCTCTCCTACGACCGCTACGGCGAGCTGTCCGGCCAGCGCCTCGAGCACATGCGGGCCGCCGAGGACGTGGACGAGAGCCACAAGCGCGACCCGCGCGACTTCGCGCTGTGGAAGGGGGCCAAGCCGGGCGAGCCGTCCTGGGAGACCCCGTGGGGACCCGGCCGCCCGGGCTGGCACCTGGAATGCTCGGCGATGTCTACCAAGTACCTCGGCCCGACGTTCGACATCCACGGCGGCGGCCTGGACCTGGTCTTCCCGCACCACGAGAACGAGCTGGCCCAGTCCCGGGCGGCGGGCGACGGCTTCGCCCGGTACTGGGTGCACAACGGGCTGCTCAGCCTCGGCGGCGAGAAGATGAGCAAGTCGCTGGGCAACTCGCTGCTGGTCGACGTGATCCTCACCGAGATCCGCCCGGCAGAGCTGCGGTACTACCTCGGCCAGGCGCACTACCGGTCGGAGATGGCGTACTCGCCCGAGGCGCTGGCCGAGGCCGTGGCCGCGTACCGGCGGATCGAGGGCTTCGTGACCAGGGCCGCCGAGGCGGGCCAGTCCGCCGGTGCCACACCGGCGGTCAGCGCGGCGGCGCTGCCCGCGGGTTTCACCGAGGCGCTCGACGATGACCTCGCCGTGCCACAGGCGCTGGCGGTGGTTCACGAGGCGGTGACCGAGGGCAACACCGCGCTGGCCGCGGGGGACGTGGCCGGCGCGGCCAAGCAGGCGGCGGCCGTCCGCGGGATGATGTCCGTGCTCGGGCTCGACCCGCTCGACGAGTACTGGTCCGGGGCCGGCGGCGAGGAGAGCCTGCGGCCCGTGGTCGAGGCGCTGGTCGCGGTCGCGCTGCAGCAGCGCCAGGCGGCGCGCGAGCGCAAGGACTACGCCCAGGCCGACGCGATCAGGGCCGGGCTGCTCGAGGTGGGCATCGTGGTCGAGGACACCCCCCGCGGCCCCCGGTGGGAGCTGCGCCGGTGACCGGCCGCACGCCGCCGGGCCCGGGCGGCCGCACCAAGTCCGGCAAGCCCCGGCCGGGCACCGGCGGCTACGGCAAGCGCCGGCTTGAGGGGAAGGGCCCCACCCCGCCCGCGCACATGCGACCCGGACACCCGGCACAGCGCAGAGCCGCCGCGGCCGCGCGGACCTCGCCCGGTTCCCTGAACGGTAAGCGGGCTGGCGAGCCAGGCAGCGCTGCGGCTAACCGTTCAGGGAAAAAATCCCGGGGACCTGGGGCCGCGTCGGCGGAGGTGGTCGCGGGCCGGAACGCCGTGCTCGAATCCCTGCGGGCCCGCGTCCCGGCGACGGCGCTGCATGTCGGGCCGCGGCTGGACGCGGACGAGCGGATCGGCGAGGCGGTGCTCCTGGCCACCGAGGCCGGGATCCCGGTGGTCGAGGCGGGGCGCGCGGAGCTGGACCGGCTCAGCGGGGGAGCCGTGCACCAGGGGCTGGCGCTGCGGGTCCGGCCCTACGCGTACGCGCATCCCGATGACCTGCTCGGGCTGGGCGACCCGCCGCTGATCGTCGCGCTGGACGGGGTCACCGACCCCAGGAACCTCGGCGCGGTGGCCCGCTCGGTCGCCGCGTTCGGCGGGAACGGCGTGCTGGTCCCGGCGCGCCGGTCCGCTGGGGTGACCGCCGGGGCGTGGAAGGCGTCCGCCGGCGCGCTGGCCAGGGTCCGGGTGGCCCAGGCCAGCAACCTGGCCGCCGCGCTTGCGGCGTACCAGGAGGCCGGGCTGTTCGTGGTCGGGCTGGCCGCGGATGGGCCCACGCTGGTCAGCGACATGGACCTGGCGGACGGGCCGCTCGTGCTCGTCGTCGGCTCGGAGGGCCGGGGGCTGTCCCGGCTGATCGCCCAGCGCTGCGACGACCTGGTCAGGATTCCCATGCCCGGCCACGCCGAGTCACTGAACGCGGGCGTGGCCGCGGGCATCGCCCTCTACGAGGTCGCCAGGAGACGGGCAGCGGCCGGGGGCTGAGCGCGCGGAGGCAGCCGGGGTTTCTCCGGCCGCCCGGCGAGGAGCCAGGCCGGGCCGGCCGGGCCGGGAGGTGGTCGCGGATGGCAGGCGGGCCCGGGCGGCCCGATGGCCCGGCC